>DATLHN010000526.1:0-8369 GCA_035539875.1 Armatimonadaceae bacterium | reverse complement strand
TGGACGCCGACGGGTTCGCCGCCGCCCCCCGCCCCGATCCCCGGGGCGCAGAGCCCTTTCTCTACTCCCACTTCTTCGCTCCCGTCTCGTAGTAGCGCAGGACGCGCGGGAAGTCGAGGGTCGATATCTCCACCGGGGTCGGCCCGTTGTCCACGTCGAACGCCGTCAGTGACGCGGGAGACGCGCCGCCCAGGTAGCGCGTCGGGATGCCCCGCGCCTGGAGCCGGTCGGGAACCGTCGCCAGCCCGGCGACTCCCCCTCCTTCGCCTGCGACGGAGGGGGTGCCCGAGGGACGAGGCACCCGGAGGGTACCCGGGTGGGTGCTGCCCGGCGGCAGCGGCCCGGCGAGCACGAAGCCCCAGTCGCCGAAGGACGGGACGTAAACGTGGTACGGCGTCGTCGAGAACCCGGCGGACTCGACCGTCTTCCGGATGCACCAGAACGCCTCCCGCGCGAACAGCGGGGCCGCCGCCTGCGTCACGAACACGCCGCCGACGCCGAGCCGTCGGTGCACCAGGCCGTAGAACTCGCGCGAGTAGAGTTTGGCCAGCGCCTCGTTGTTCGGGTCCGGCAGGTCGCCGATGATGACCCCGTACCGCTCCGCGCCCTTCTCCAGGAACGTGTAGGCGTCCTGGTGGACCAGTCGTACGCGCGGGTCCGCGAGCGCGTTTGCGTTCTGCTCCACCAGCGCCGGGTACGACTTGGCGAGGTCCGTCATCGCCGGGTCGATGTCCACCAGCGTCACCCGCTTCACGCCCGGGTGCTTCAGCACTTCCCGGATGCCCAGGCCGTCCCCGCCGCCCAGGACCAGGACGCTCTCCGTCGAGGCCGAGAGCGCCATCGCGGGGTGGACCAGCGCCTCGTGGTAGCGGTACTCGTCCGCCGCCGAGAACTGGAGGTTGCCGTCGAGGTACAGGCGCAGGTCGCTGCGGAAGCGGGTGATGACGATCCGCTGGTATCGGGTCTGCTGCGCGTGGATCACCTCGTCCTCGTACAGGCGGCGCTCCATCAGCGACGACACCCGCTCGCTGGAGAAAAGGCCCAGCAGCAGCAGGGCGGCCAGTCCCCCGGTGAGCGCGAGCGGCCCGGCGGGCGAGCGCATGCGATGTCGGAAGACGTAGATGTTGTAGGCCGCGACCGCGAGGTTCAGCAGGCCGACGACGAACGCCGTGCGGGTCGTGCCCAGAGTCGGCAGCAGCACCAGCGGGAAGGCTATCGAGCCGAGGAGCGCGCCGACGTAGTCGAAGGAGAGCGCCTGCGCGATCACCGTCTTCAGCGCCCCGTAGCGCCCGAGCAGGCGCGTCAGCAGCGGCAGTTCCAGCCCCACCAGCCCGCCGATGACGATCAGCAGGCCGAAGAGAACGCCGTAGTACAGGCTCCCGAGGAACGTGTACGACGCGAACAGCGCCCACGCGCTCGCGCCGCCGATCACCGCCAGCACGATCTCGACCGCGATGAAAAGGCGCAGCAGGCCGCGCGAGACGTACTGGGAGACGTACGACCCGAGGCCCATCGACCCTATGAACGCGCCGATGCAGAGCGAGAACTGTGTGACGCTCGAGCCGAGCAGGTACGAGGAGATCGTCGCGATCAGAAGCTCGTAGATCAGGCCGCAGGCGGCCACGAGGAAGACCGTCGCCAGAAGCGTCAGCGCCTCGGCGCGGTCCTGACCGGTCAGCGGGAGGTCGTCGACCGCGGAGGAGGGGAGGGCGTCCGCCCCCGGGCCCTCCCGCAGGGGCGGGACTTCGGCGGGCGAGGGCGGAGCGACGGCGGACATGATGACTTCTTACCTGCCGGAGCGAATGTTACGAAAGGATGGTGGCCGCGACGATGAGCGAGACCCCGAGGATGACCGCGCCCGCCAGCAGCGCGGCGGCCATGTTCTTTCCCTCGAAGATCTCTTTCTCGATGTCGTGCTTGATGACGATGTCGAAGAGCTTGAAGCCGATGATGGCGATCAGGACGCCCAGGACCCCGAACAGCAGCGTGGACAGGAACCCGTACGGGTCGCCGATGGTCGACCGGGGCACCCGCGCCACGGGTGCCGCGCCGTCCTGCGCCCAGACCGCCGCCTGCGCCGCCAGAGCCGCCACGAGGCCCGTGGGCAGGGCAAAGACAAGTCGTCTACTCTTCATTAGCGCTTTCCTCTCGAAATGAGCCGGTGCTATTTACCGAAGCGGGGGCCGCCCCCGCCCACGTACCGGCCGCCGTAATAGACCGAGCCGACCCGCGCGCTGCGGCGGCTCTGGATCGACTGCCGCTGCGCGGCGACCGCGGCCGTAGAGGCGAGTCCGTAGCCGACGTAGGACGCCCACCAGACCCAGCCGAACAACCCCAGAAAGAGCAGGGCCGCGATGCGATACCCCCAGGTGCGCAGCATCAGTCGTCCATCGCCTCCCATATCTTCTGTTTGGTCTGCGGCGACGAGGCAAGCAGGAAGACCCCTCCCAGCACTAGCGAGAAGACGCCGAAGACGATCAGGTACGTCGGGAAGATAACCGCCTCGCGCAGAGTGAACCGCACGACGGCGCTGGTCGCGGCGGCCTCGGGGTCCGCGAAGAGCCGCACGTAGTAGTTCCCCGCCTGTGCCAGCCGGAAGTCGCGGCTCGCCCTCAGGTCGGACTCGTGCCAGGCCCCGTCCGAGTCCGTGCCGGACTCGTCCCAGAACTCCCGCTCGGCGTCGAACAGCTCCCCGCTCGCGTCCTCCACGACCGCCTGGACCCACATCGACGTCTGGGTGAGACTGGTCTCGACGTTCAGCCGGTGGACCCGCCCCACCTGCGTTAGCTTGTACGGCCCGAACCGGCGTCCCTCGTCCGGTATCATCGCGGCGGTCGATTCCCCCGCCGCGACCTGGCGGCCCGCGCCGACGCCGCAGCCGCCGATCAGCGCGACGAGCGCCAGTACCACCAGCATGCAGCCGAAGCCGCGCCGGTCCTTGCGCGCGTCCTCGCGCCCGGTCGCCGCCTGCGCCTCCTTCTTGAGCCCGAACATCTCGAAGACGGCGCTCTCGTCGAGGCGGCGGCCCCGGTACCACTCGACCTCCTGCTCGCTCTCGTCCAGTTCGGCGGAGAAGAACCCGCCCCCGCCCTCGAAGTCCACGAAGCGCAGGAAGTGCCCGGGATCCACGGGCCAGGGCACCTCGCCCTCGACGCCGTAAACGCGGCAGATGCCCGCGTCGGAGACGCTCGCCCGCATGTTCCCGACCTGGTAAGACATCCCCTTGGCGGCGGGGGCCAGTTCGGCGAACGACGGGGCCGCGCCCGGCTGGAACGCCTCGGACATCGTCCACTTGCCCTCGTCGAACTCCAGGTAGCGCGCCTCGCCGTCCTGGGAGAGCAGCACCCACTCCTCCCAGCGGTAGACCTCGCCCTCGTCGTTCTGCTCGTAGAGCAGGCGTCCCACCGCCACGTACTCCTTGCCCATCACCTTCGCCTTCATCCCGATGCGCAGCGGGTTCGTGTGGGCGAAGGTGCCGCCGGGGTGCGTGAAGGGAAGCGGCGGTAGCGTGCTGCCGCAGTAGGCGCACTGGCTCTGACCGTCGCGGAAGACCCGGGCGAAAGCGCCGCAGCCGGGGCAGGGGGGCGTTGTGGGCTGACGTTTCATGGTGTGGCGTGGTTCCCGTGCCTTCACTGACACGGCGGGGCGGTCACCGGTTGCAGTTCGTCAAGGGGGCAGGCGATTCCTGCCACCCATTATCGGCACGCCGCGCGGGCAAGCCGAGGGCGCTCGCGCCGCCGCGTCAGAACGCGGGGGCGTCGGCGCGGACGGCGACGGTGCTGGCGTAGGTGTACTTGCGCCCGTAGCGGTCGTAGAAGGTGGCGACCACGGTCACGGGCGAGTCCGTGGCGGGCAGCGTCATGCGGATGCCCGACGTGCCCTTGTGCTCGTTGCGCTTGCCGTCGAGGCGGGCGAGGGCGGCGGGCGCGACGCTCAGCACCCCCGGCTCCGCCGTCACCTCCCAGGTCGTGCCGGGCCAGGTCTGGAGATCTTTGCCCTTTTCGTCCGTGTACTTAGCGCGCCAGACGACTGGCGTTCCCGGCGGCACCCGCCAGGTATTTGGGGTGACGGTGACGACGAGTTTTCCGCGCGGCACGGTCAGCCCGGCCTGCCTCTGGCGCTCCCCCCAGCCCAGCACCAGGCCCACCGCGAGCAGCGCCGCCACGCCGCTGGCGACCCAGGCAGCCGCGGGGGTGGACTCCGGCAGGGCGGGGCCGACCGCCACCCCGCGGCTGCGCTCGGGCCGCATCGCGGCGACGCCGACGCCCATCGCCGCGCAGAAGACGGCCCAGACGCCGTGGAAGTTGTACGCCGGGGAGGCGAGGGCGTCCACCGACGCCGCGGCGACCGCGCCGACGGAGCCGATAAGTAGCGTGCGCCGCAGCGTGGAGAGGTCGGACCGACTCTTCAGCGCGCGCACCGCGACCACCAGGAACGTGGCCAGGAGGGCGACGTGCAGCGCGAGGCCAACCGCGCCCGCGTCCGCCGCCCACTGGACGTAGTAGTTGTGCGCGATGTTCTGGTGCCCGGTCCCGATGGTCAGCACCTCGGAGACGTCGTCGCCCTGGTGCGTCCAGCGTCCCTGCATCACCAGGTACGTCCCGAGGCCCCAGCCGGTCAGGGGCTTCTCCCGCATCATGCGCGCCGCGCCCTCCCACTTGAGCACGCGATCGTTGAACGAGCCGTCCTCCAGGACGTTGCCGAGCGTGGAGGCCCGCCCGAGCACGAACGGCGCTATCCCGCCGACCGCAATCAGGATGCCGAACCCGAGGAGGATGAGGAAGACGGGCGACTGCAGGAAGGCGGCGAGCGGGTTGCCGCTCCCGCGCCGCTTCGGAGACGCGGCCGCGCTCCCGCTATTGATCCCGTAGCGGGCAAAGAGAACGGCCAGCACGACGACCGCCGCCACGGTGGCTACCCACGCCGAGCGGGTGCGGCCCACGAGCAACGCGAACCCGAGCACCAGCGCCCCGGCCTGCGCCGCGAGGCGCGCCTTGTCGTCCGCCCGCGGGTTCACGGCGAACGCCAGCACGAAGGGGAGCAGGATAGCGAGCAGGGAGCCGACGTTCTCGTGGGTCCCGAACACGCTGTCCGAGACGACGTCCTGAATCCCCCGCTCCACCTGCCCGATCTCCCACAGGTCGTAGAGCGAGATGCCCACCCCCATCAGGATCAGGCCGAGCACCAGCCGCCCGAGTTGGCGGTTCAGCGGCAGCATGTAGCCCGCGATCAGGAACGCGGCCCCGCCTCCCACCACGCGCACGAGGTCGGCGGCGGCGTGGGCCCGGAAGGGGGCCAGAAAGAACGAGACGCCGCCCCAGAGCGCCATCAGGAGGAAGGGGAGAGACGGGCCGCGCGTGAGAGCGGTGCGTGCGTCCTCGACCAGCCCCTTGCCGAAGGCGATGACGAGGAGCAGGACGATGGTACCGATTATCGCCAGGGGGGCGTGCAGGCGCAGAGGCACCATCGGCGCTTCCGAGAGCACCAGCAGGAAAATGCCCCCGAGCAGCCCGACCCAGGGGATGTCTTCCGGGTCCAGGACGGGGGCGTCGGGTTCGTCTCCAGAGGCGGTACTGCGGCGGCGGGGGCGCGGCGCGGACATGCGGCGCGTCAACTCCTTACCCGGTGGTAGTTCCTGATCACTTCTTACCGAAAGGCCGATCCGGCGGCGTGGGGCGGGCGGGCGTCGCGCCGCCCCGCAGCCCCCGCGCCGCCAGCAGGGCGGGTTCCGCCGGCACCGCCGCCGCCGCCCCCTCGTGGTCTCGTTCGGCCTCGCGCAGGTGCGCCAGCAGCGCGTCCTCGCACAGCGGGTCTTTTTCCGGCCGGATGGTGTCGTACCGGACGCGGTGCTCCTGGAGCATCGTGTCGACCATGCGGCGCAGCCGCTTCTGGAAGACGGAAACGTCGAAGCGCAGCGCGTGCGCGCGGATCCGGTCCGGATGGACTTCCAGCTCGTCGAGCCGTCGCAGCGTCGCCGCCAGGGAATCCCCCGTCGGCTCGTCGAAGAAGAGTCCCGTCTCGCCCTCGATGACGGTCTCCAGAGCGCCGCCCGCGCGCAGCGCGACCACGGGACGCCCGCTCGCCATGGCCTCCACCGGCGCGATGCCGAAGTCCTCCTCGCCGGGGAAGAGGAACGCCTTGCAGTTGGCCATCAGGCGCGTCACCTCGGCGTCCGGCAGCCGCCCCAGGAACTGCACGCTCGGCCCGGCCATCTCCTTGAGGCGCGCCAGGTCGGGGCCGGTCCCCACCACCTTCAGCGGCAGCCCGAGGCGGCTGCACGCCTCCACGGCCAGGTCCACCCGCTTGTAGGGCAGCAGGCGCGAGACGACCAGCAGGAAGTCCGCCGACGGCTCCTCCGCCACCTGGAAGCGGTGGACGTCCACCGGCGGGTAGAGCACCTCGGATTCGCGCCCGTAGTACTTGCGGATGCGCCGCGCGATGTTGAACGAATTGGCCAGGAAGTAGTCCACGCGGTTCTGCGCGCACGTGTAGTCCCACGCGCGCAGGAAGTGGACGATGAAGGGCAGGACGCGGCGCAGGGAGCGGTCGTAGCCGCCGCGCGAGATGTACTCGTGGTAGCGCCACGCGAAGCGCGCCGGGGTGTGGCAGTACGAGATGTGGCAGGTCTCCGGCCCGGTGATCACGCCCTTCGCGAAGCCGCTGCTCGACGACACGACCACGTCGTAGCCGGAGAGGTCCAGGTGCTCGAAGGCGAGCGGGTAGAGCGGAAGCGCGACCTTGTGAAACTTGGAGCTGCGGGCGAAGGGGAGCCGCTGCAGGAAGGACGTCCGCACATCCATTTGCCGGAAGGAAGGGAAAGTGGCGTCCGGGTCGTAGACCGAAGTGAAGATCGGCGCCTCGGGCCAGCACTCGTGCATGGCCTCGACGACGCGCTCCGCTCCCCCTGCCTGCGCCAGATAGTCGTGGACGATCGCGATTCGCATGCCTTCAGATTACGTCTTCCCTACCGCTCTCCCGTGGACGACCCTGTGGGTTGGGAGCGCCGCCGTGCGCCGTGCCGCGCCGCCGGATCGATTTTCCAGTATACCCTTTGTGCTGCTTCCGCAGAACGTTTGGCGGTGAAAATTTGTCGCACATCCGCGTGTCCGGCCCGGGCCAGTCGGCTCGCCAGCGCCGGATCCCGTATCAGGACCGCCAGCGCGCTCGCGAGGGCGTCCACGTCCCCCATCGGCGTCAGTAGACCGTTCTCCCCGTGGCGCACGATCTCCTTCACGCCCCCGCCGGCCGTGGCTACGACCGGCAGCCCTTCGGCCATCGCTTCGATCACGACCTGCCCGAACGGTTCGGGCGTCACGCTCGCGTGCACGAATATGTCCAGGCCGCGCAGCACCGCCGGGATGTCCTCGCGGAACCCCATCCAGTCTATCCGATCCCCCAGCGCCTCCGCCTGTCCGCGCACCTGCGCCTCGTACTCCTGCTCGCCGAACAGGGCGCTGCCCACGAGCACGAAGCGCGCCCCGCCGTCGTCGCCCGCCGCGATCAGGCGCGACGCCGCCTCCAGAAAGACGTCCTGTCCCTTCCAGCGGGTGATGCGCCCCACCAGGCCGATGCGCAGCGGGCGGTCCGCGGGCCACCCCGCGAACGGCTCCGGCGCGGGCGTGGTCAATTCCTCCGCCATAAGGCCGTCGTGGACCACGTACGCGCGCCCCGGCGGCGCGCCCTCCGGGAACAGCTTCGCCTCCGTACTCGCCGAGTTCGTCACCACGGCCGTCGGCAGCGCCCGCGCCAGCTTTCGGAAGGCCGTCACCGCCGGGCCGGGCAGGTACGTCGGGTCGATGTGGTCGCGCACGTGCCAGAGTACCGGGATACCCGCCAGGCGTCCCGCGACCGCCCCGTACAGGTCGGACTTGAGCGAGTTACAGTGGATCAGCGCCGCGTCGCGCTCCTTCGCCAGCCGGGCCACCTTGCGGGCGTAGGCGACCATCGTCCCCGCCGCGCCGACCGCCTTCTTCGCCATGCCCGCCGCGCCGAGGCTGTCCTTGCGCACCTCGCGTACGTCCCCGGAGAGCGGCAGGACGATGGTCTCGATTCCCTTCGCCTGAAGCCGCTCGACCAGAGCCCCCTCCTCGGCGAGCACTACGACCGGGGTGAACTGGGTCCGGTCCAGTTCCGCCAGGAGGCGCAGCAACGCGATCTCGCCGCCGCTCCAGCGCGCCGTGTGGTCCAGGTAGAGGATGGTGCGCGGCGTGCCGTGGCTCACGGGCGTGCTCCCCGCGCCGCGACGGCCTCGCGGTACGCCGCCTCGGCGACGTCCGCGTGGCGCTCCCAGGTGTAGTTCTCCAGCACGTATCCGCGCAGCCGCTCCGGCGTCAGCCGCCCGGCCCACGAGGACGCATCCCCGCGCGCCT
>DATLHN010000525.1:0-5091 GCA_035539875.1 Armatimonadaceae bacterium | reverse complement strand
GGTGCCGAGTATCTGAAGCCCGCCCCCGAGGAGCGCGGTGCGCCGTACGTGGTGCAGTTCGTCCAGCGAGAACTGGACCCCGACCGCGAACATCAGCAGCGCGACCCCGAAGTCGGCGACGGTCCGCACCGCGTCCAGGTCCGCGATGAATCCGGGGGTGTGCGGCCCGACCACGAGTCCGGCCAGCAGGTACCCGATCAGGACCGGCAGCCGCAGCGCACGCGCCACCAGCCCCCCGATCAGCGCGGCGAGCAGGACGAGGCCCAGTTCGCCCAGGAATTCGACGCCCGGCGAGCCTTTCACGTGGGCCTCCTACCTTTCCCGGGGCCAGGCGGCGAACCCGCCGTTCGTACCTCCCTCATTCGTTCTCCTTATGTTTCCGAGCGCGTTTCGACGAGACGTGTCAAAAGGCGCGGGAAGGAGGAGCACGTGGGGAGCGACGGCCTCCGCGCGCCGCGCGGCGCGGCCCAGGGGTCGGAAGAAGCGTACGCGTCAGACGGGAAAGCCCCCGCGTGCCGAGAGCCGGGAGCGAAGCCCGTTCCGTCGGGGCCGCGGTATCGGTGAAAGTGCGCTCGCCGCCGCCCTTTACCGACGCGAGACGACGCGGCGGCACCACCGCCGCCAGACGCTCACCGCTCCGGCGCAGGGTATCCTCGTCCGCGAGGTCGCCCGTCGGCGAAAACGCGGCGGCGGGCCGCAAGACGCCGCGGACCGGGGCGGACGTGTCATCAAACGCGCGGGCGTTCGGCGCTGCCGCCGTGAGCAGCACCGCCGTGAGCGCCATAACAATTCCCGCCAGGACAGTTCGCAGCGGCATTCCCCCTATACGGTATACCCGGAAACCGGGCCCGGCGGCGTGCTATCCGGCCATCCGCGCCGGGTCGGGGCGCGATCGTCCGATCCGCGCACAGCCGCTCAGTAGGGGTTGCCGTAGGCGTTGACGTAGCGGTACGGGTTGCCGCCCATCGTGTTGATCGAGTTCATCCGCGAGTAGTGGTTCTGCCACATCATCTGGCTCTGCGTCCGGTACGCGCTTTGCATAGCCTGCATCGCCGCCATGCGCCGCGACAGGTCCCCGGCGCTCGACGAAGACGACGAGGTGCCGGACTTCGCCCCGGAAGACTTCGACTGTTTCGCCGCCGCCGAGGCCGTCTTCGGCGAAGCGGCGGGCAGCTTGGGCGCGAGAACCTGGAAGTCCTTCTTCCACTGCTCCCGGGCAGCCGCCTTCTCCGCCTCCGGCAGGGTCGGCCACGCCACGCGGATCGCCGCCCACAGGATCGGCATCTGGTTCAGCGTCTTCTTCATCTCCGCCGGGGCCTTCGCGTAGGCCGACGCCAGTCCCTTCGCCATGGTCGCCTTCGCCTCCGCGTCCGGGGCGATCTTCTCGCCGACGACCTCGCTCGCCATGAAGTAAAGCACCTCGGCGTAGGCGTCCGTCATCTGCCGGGTCAGCGGCGGGCTCCCCGGGGCGAGGGGCCGGTGCGCCGCGTCGTAGATGGCGAGCATCCACTTCGCGCCCTCGTCCCCCTTGTTGGCCCGCAGCGCCTTCAGTATCTCCGGCTGGAGCTGCTTGCGGATCAGGTCGCGCTCCGCCTCCGGCTTCGCGAAGATCTGCGCGCGCAGGTCGCAGGCGTCCTTCACGAACTCGATAGTGTCCGCGTCCTTCTTCTTCCAGTCCGCCACGATCGACTTCTCCAGCGCCGCCTTCTGCTCGAGTGTCAGCGGCGCTTCCAGCAGGTACGCCAGGAAGTGGCAGGTGTGCTCCACCATCTGCCGCGTCAGCGCGGGGTCCCCCGCCGCCAGCACCGCCGACGCGTCCTTCGCGCCCGCGGGCTTAGCCGAAGCAGGCTCCGCGGCGGCGGCGGCAGACTTCTCGCCGCCCGCGCTCACCACCCGGCACCAGGCGAGCACCAGCACCTGCGGGGCCTTGATCCAAAGCCCCATCAGCGCGTCGCCCTCGCCCTTGCGCGCGACGACCACCGCGCCGCCGTTCTCCGCCTCCCTGGTCTCGTAGGCGTACCCCGCGGCCTTCATAGCCGCCGCGACGGCGTCCGTCAGCTTCGCGGCGGACGCCGGACCCGTGTACCCCGGCGCGGTCCAGGCCAGCACCTCGTCCGCGCCCCGTCGCGCGCCGCTCCCCTCCAGCGCCGCGTCCAGCTGCTTCCGGATCGCCGCCACCTCCTCGCCACCGGTAAGCCTCAGTGCGCCGTCGTCGAGCGCGATACCCGTCAGGCGGGACTTCTCCGCCTTCTCCACCCCCTCCTGACGCGCCGCCGACGCGACAGGTCGCGCCGCCGTCGCCGGAGCGGAGAAGGCGACTCCCCCGATGATGCCCGGGGAAACGAGAGCCAGCCACGCGGCGCAGCGGCGAATAGAACGAAAACGTGCCATAGAACCCATTCTCCTGTCCGACGAGCCGTCCCGGGGGTTCGACCGTCCCCGGACGAACGCTCCTGCACCATTTTCGGCAAGCATGGCCCCGCTCCCGAGCACCCACCCCCTACTGCGGTTCCTCACCGCTGAAGAGGCGTACCGACGCGATCGCGCCCGTGAAGCGGTCGGGCTTCGG
This sequence comes from Armatimonadaceae bacterium, assembly GCA_035539875.1. Lineage (GTDB taxonomy): Bacteria > Armatimonadota > Armatimonadia > Armatimonadales > Armatimonadaceae > CALEKU01. Next base: position 2,522 of record DATLHN010000525.1, on the reverse strand, counting down.
GTAAGGCACGACCGTCGTCTGGAGGTCCGCGCCGATCTGCATCCGGTCGTTCGGCTCGCCGGTGATGAACGACGACAGCGGGGCCGATCCCACCTCCCTGCCGTCCACGAACAGGCGCGCCCGCCGGTCCCGCGTGATCACCGCCCGCACCCGCACCATGGGCGCGTCCGCGCCCGCGCTCACTCGCGGCCCGCCATCGCGCACCACCGCCGGGTTTCCCAGCCCCGAATTCACCGCGAAGCAGACCGCCCCGCCGTCCAGATACAGCGCGTAGCCGACCGACTGGCCGCCGCGCGCCAGGATCACGCCGTCCGGCTTCTCGGGTTTGATGGCGACCTCCACCGTCCAGGGACCGCCCGCCGGGTTCAGCGACGGACTGTTCGGCACCTCGATGTACCCCCCGCCCGCGAACACCAGGGGAGTGTTTCCGGGCGGCCCGCTCGCGTTCGTCACGGAGCCGTGGATCGTGCCGTGGTTTCCCAGACCGGACCGGTCCCGTATGCGGTCCTTCTCCTCCGGCGCGAGGGGAGCCTCGAAGCGCAGCACCTCGCGGTCGCGGGCGGCGGCAGCGCGGGGCGCGGCCTGCTGCTCCTCGCCGGGTCGGTCTGCGTAGTCCGGGATGCGGAAGTCAGACTCCTTCGCGGCCCGGTCGTACGCGGCGAGCATTCGGCGGCGTAGCGGCTCCTGCGCCGGGTCGGCGTACAGGTTCTTCGTTTCGTACGGGTCCGCCTTCAGGTCGAACAGTTCGGTCCACTCGTCGTGCCCGGGATACTTGACGAGCTTCGCGTCCGGCGTGCGCACCGCGAAGACCGTGGGGATCGCCGGGTAGCCGCGCTCGTAGAAGTACTCGTAGAAGAACGACTCGCGGGGCCGTGCGCCGCCGCGCCCGCCCAGGTAGGGCAGCAGGCTCCGCCCCTGCATTTCCCGGGGGACCGGGACGCCCGCCGCCTCCAGCAGCGTCGGCGCGAGGTCGACGTTCAGCACCATCGCGTCCTCGGTCCGCCCGCCCCGCGGCACGCGGCCGGGCCAGCGCACCAGCAGGGGCACCCGGATCGACTCCTCGTAGGCCGAGCGCTTGTCGCCGAGCCCGTGCTCGCCCAGGTAGTAGCCGTTGTCGCTGCTGTAGACGAAGACCGTGTTCTGCGCCAGTCCCAGTTCGTCCAGCGCCTTCAGCAGGCGCCCGACGTTGTCGTCCACGGCGGACAGGGTGCGGAAGTAGCTGCGCTGCATCTGCGCCCGGTCCGGGTTGCCCGCGGCGTACCCGCCCGGACGCATCTCGGGCCGGTAGACCGCGTTCACGTCGAGGTTGGGCACCGGGCGCGAGACCTCGCCCGCGAAGCGGTCTTTCGCGCGCTGCGGCGGGTTCCACGGGCCGTGGCTGGACTTGTAGCCTACCACCAGTGAGAACGGCTTTCCGGCCCGGTTCTGCCGCCGCAGGTACTCGACGGCGTAGTCGGTGGTGACGTCGTCCACCCAGCCGGTCGTCGGCGTGTCCTTCCCGTTCACCACGAACGGGCAGTCGTGGTAGCGCCCCTGGCCCACGAAGCTGGCGGCGTAGTCGAACCCCGGGCGCTCCCGCTGATCGCCCATGTGCCACTTGCCGACGTAGGCGGTGGCGTACCCCGCGGCGCGCAGGAGCGCCGCGTGCGTGACGCTGCGCTCGGGGAACGGCGTGTGGTTGTTGGCGACGCCGTTGCGGTGATTGCAGCGGCCGGTCAGGAACGCCGCGCGGCTCGGCGCGCAGAGCGCCGAGACGACGAACGCGTTGCGGAAGCGCACCCCCTCCGCCGCCACGCGATCCAGGTTCGGCGTCCGGAACCAGGGAAACCGCGCCTTCGCGCCCTGCTCCCGCTGCACCACCCCCAGCGCGTCCCACCGCTGGTCGTCCGTGTAGACGAACACGAAGTTCGGTCGCCGGTCCCTATCCTGCATGATACAGAGCCTCCTCCGGCTATTTCATGCCCGTGGTGGCGATGCCCTGGATGAACGTCTTCTGCGCCAGGAAGAAGAGCACGATCACGGGGAGGATGACCAGCACCGACGCCGCCATCAGCAGGTGCCACTCCGTCCCGCCGTGCTGCGACTGGAACGCCTGGAGACCCAGCGCCAGCGTGTACTGCTCGGGGCGCTGCAGGTAGACCAGCGGCCCCAGGAAGTCGTTCCACGTCCCCAGGAACGTGAACAGCGCCACCACCGTCAGCGCGGGCACCGACAGCGGCAGGACGATCCGCCGGAAGATGCCCCAGTCCGAGCAGCCGTCGATGCGCGCCGCCTCCGAAAGCTCCTCCGGGATCGTCAGGAAGAACTGGCGCAATAAGAAAATGTTGAACGCCGAGCCGAAGAACGCCGGAACCCACAGCGGCTTGAACGTCCCCAGCCACTGGATCGGCGTGTGGTCCCCGAGCCAGCGGAAGATCGAGAACAGCGAGACCATCGTCACCGGGAACGGGATCATCATGGTCGAGAGCAGCAGCGCGAACAGGAAGCCCCGCCCCCGGAACCTGACCTTCGCGAAGCCGTAG
>DATLHN010000524.1:0-5652 GCA_035539875.1 Armatimonadaceae bacterium | reverse complement strand
ATCTGGTTCACGCTCGGGCAGTTCGGCCCGCACGGCGACAAGTACAGCGGGGGCCTGGGCACCTACACGGCGAACCACAACCCGATCGCGGTCTACGCGCCCGCGGTGGATAAGACGTTCTTCGTCTACGGCGGCACGACCGCCGCGGACCAGCGCCACCTCCTCATCATGGCGTCGTACTACGACCACAAGCGCGGCGGCGTCCCGCGCCCGGTGATCGTCCACGACAAGGAGGGGGTGAACGACCCGCACGACAACGCGTCGCTCTGCATCGACCCGGACGGCCACCTCTGGGTGTTCGTCAGCGGGCGGGGCCGGGCGCGGCCCGGCTTCAAGTACCGCTCGACGCTGCCGTACAGCGTGCGGGCGTTCGAGCGCGTGGAGACGTACGAGGCGACGTACCCGCAGCCGTGGTGGGTGCCCGGCCACGGCATCCTGCACCTGCTGACCCGCTACACGAAGGGGCGCGAGCTGTACTTCGAGCCGGGCGCGGACAAGCGCAAGGGCGCCGGGCCGGTCTCCAAGCTGGCGGGCTTCGGCGGGCACTACCAGGTGAGCGGGCTGCACGCGCCGAGCGGCAAGGTGGCGACGTTCTTCAACTACCACCCGGGCGGCAACGTCGACAAGCGCACGAACCTGTATTACCTCCAGACGACGGACCGGGGCAGGACGTGGACGACGGCGGACGGGAAGCCGGTGCCGGTGCCCCTGGACGCGGTCCAGAACCCGGCGCTGGTGGTGGACTACGCGGCGCAGGGACTGCTCCAGTACACGTGCGACCTGAACTTCGACGAGGCGGGCAACCCGGTGCTGCTGTACGTCACGAGCAAGGATTCGGCGGCGGGTCCGGCGGGCGACCCGCGGACGTGGACGGTGGCGGTCTGGACCGGCAAGGCGTGGGAGACGCACGCGGTCTGCCGCTCGGACCACAACTACGACATGGGGAGCCTCTACACGGAGGACGCGCGGCGCTGGCGCGTCTTCGGCCCGACCGAGCCGGGGCCGCAGCCGTACGGCACCGGCGGCGAGATGGCGCTCTGGGTGAGCGGTGACCGCGGCAGGACGTGGAAGCGCGAGCGGGTAGTCACGAAGAACAGCCCGCGCAACCACGCCTACGCACGTCGCCCGAAGGACGCCCGCGACCCTTTCTCGGCCTTCTGGGCGGACGGCGACCCCGGCAAGTTCGGGGTGTCGCACCTGTACTTCAGCGACGCCGAGGGTAAGACGGTGCGCCGCCTCCCCTACGACATGAAGGGCGACTTCGCCACCCCGGAGAAGGTGTAGGCACCCACCCCGTCCGGAGGCACCCTCCCGTAATTACAAAACTACAGCATTACGACGAGGCATCGCTCGGGGCGCGGGGGCTTAGACGGGCAGCTCTTTTTGCTCATGCGCGACCGCTCGCGGCGGCTTCGTCCCACCAGCGGCGGAACAGGCGGGCGTCGCGGGCGGTCTGGGCGAAGACGTCGTCCACGGACAGGTCGCGGAAGCTGTGCGGTCCCTGGTACTCGCTGTGAAGCGAGACGGGGCCGTCGAAGCCCGAGGCGCGCAGGTGGCGCAGCGCCTCCGGCCACGGGACGTTCCCCTGCTCGGGCGGGCACCACTTCACCTTGAAGCGCCGCCCGCCCGCGTAGCCGCTTCCGCCCTCGACCCACTCGTAGTCCTTGACGGCGAGCAGGACGACGCGGTCGGACATGAGGTCCAGCCCCATCTTCCAGCCGTCGCTGCCGCCCTCGACGGCGGCGTGGGCGGGGTCGAAGTAGAGGCCGATCTCGTCGGGCGGTATCCCCTTCAGGACGTGCTCGACGTCCCAGACGGACGCGCCGAAGAAGCTGGCGGAGTGGTTGTGGAAGCCGCCGCGGATGCCGACCTCCCGGTTCAGCGCGGCGAGGTCCCTCATGCGGGCCGCGACCTCGTCGCGCTGACGCCGGAGGGTGCCGAAGCCCTTGTAGGGGTAGTAGCCGAGCTTGTAGTGGCGGATGCCGAGGCGCGCGGCGGCGCGCAGGAGGCGCTCGGTGTCCGGCGCGCGGGCGTCGGTGACGTTCGTGGTGATCATGCCGATGCGGACCCCTTCGCGGCCGAGCTCATCGGCGGCGCGCGGAAGCTCGTCCTCCACGCGCTCGGGGGCGACGTGGCCGCCGGGGCGCACGGTCAGGTCGATGGCGTCGATCTCCATCGCGCGCAGCCGCCGGGCGACCTCGCCGAGCGGCGGCCCGGCCAGGTGCTTGCTGAAGACCATCAGGTGCATGTAAACCTCCTCACGACTCGGCGGGTGCCGCGACGACGCTCCAGGTCGCGACGCCGTTGAAGCGGCTGACGTCCTCCCGGCGCGCCATGTCCTCGCGGACCGCGCCGAGAGTGGTTCCCTGCTCGGTCTCGAAGGCGGCCCCGCGCAGGAGGCTTCCCTTGTAACCGGCCGCGCCGCGGAACGTGCGCGTCTCCCCCGCCGGGACGGTTCCGATGACCTGCCCGCGTACGCGAACGCGCACGGGGAACGGGTACTGGTTGCTCACGCGCAGGTGGTCCTGCCCGCTGCACCCGGCCGAGGCGAGCGGGAGTGCGAGCAGCGGCAGCAGGAGCGCGGCGTGGAGAACGTCGCGGCGGGACGTCGGCGGATCGGTGGACTTGAGCATAGGAGAATCGCGTCACCAAAGGCGCTTGGTGCAGTGTAACACGGGTTCGTATGCGCGTACCCGCGGGTTCGCCATTTCGCGTACGCGCATTTTTGCGTATGTGAAAATCAGCGTACGCGCGTGGGCGTGTACCGGGTTCAGTAGCGGCGGGCGACGAGAAGGCAGACGTCGTCGCGCAGGCGGCCGCCGGTGAACGCCTTGGCGCGGGCCAGGACCTCCGCGCCGACGTCCTCGGCCGTGACGGTCGCGTTGCCCGCACCGGCAGAACGGGCCGCGGCGACCAGGCCCTCGGCCCCGAAGAAGCTGGAGCCGCCGCTGAGGGCGCGGGCCTCCGCGATGCCGTCTGTCGCCAGGATCAGGAGGTCGCCGGGTTCGAGGCGCGTGGACGCCGACTCGAAGGGCATGCCCTCCTCCACTCCCGCGAGCGGGCCGGGCACGGACGCCTCCTCGGGGGGGCTTTGCGCGGCGCGGCGCAGGATCAGGGGCGGCTCCGCGCCCGCGGCGCAGCACTCCACCGATCCGGTGGCGGGATCGACCACGGCCGCGACGAGCGAGACGAACGTGTTGGACGGCGCGAGGTTGCTCAGCCGCTGGTTCTCGACCAGGTGGTTGTTGAGGCGGAACATGGCGGCCGCCGGGTCGCCGGTCTCGCGCAGCGCCATGCGCAGGGCGAACTTGATCTCGGCGGTGTAGGCCGCCGCCGCCAGACCCTTGCCGGTGACGTCCCCGACCACGAGGGCGACCCGCTCCCCCGAAAGCGCGAAGACGTCCGCGAAGTCGCCCCCGAGCAGCGCCTCGTCGAGCGCGGGCTCGTACTGGACGTTGACGTCGAGGCCGGGGAACGCCCCGCTCGGCGGCAGTATCAGCAGCGCGCGCTGGAGTGTCTCGGCGATGTGCGCCTGGTGCGCCGCCTGCAGCGCCCGCGCCGCCTCGGCGCGCTTGCGATCGGTGACGTCCACCAGGGTCCCGGCCATCCGTTCGGCCCGCGTCCGGGTTCGGTCGAAGCGCGCCTGCCCGCCCGCCTCCACCCACCGGGTCGCGCCGTCGCCGCCGACGTCCGCGTCGCCGGGTTCGCAGGCGACGCGGTACTCGACCGTGTAGACGCCGTCCCCTTGCGGGTCGAGCGACGCGGCGACGGCGCGCTCGACCTCCGCCCGGTCGTCCTCGTGGACCCGCTGGAGGAACTCGGCGAAGGTCCGCGCCGCGTCGTCCGGGAAGCAGAGAAGCTCCGCGCAGCGCGCGTCCCACAGGACCTCGCCCGTCTCCGGGTCGTACTCCCACGTCCCCACCCCGGCCGCCGCGGTCGCCTGGCGAAGCCGGGTCTCGCTGTCGCGCAGGCGGCGCTGGAGGCTGAACTTCTCGCACGCGTTGCGCACCGCGCGCCGGAGCGCGTCCGCCGTCAGGCTGCCCTTGACCAGGTAGTCCTGCGCCCCGGCCTTCATCGCCGCCACGGCGGCGGACTCGTCGCCGGAGCCGGTGAGCATGACGACCGCGCAGGGGGGGCCGTGGGGCGCGGCGTCCGCCGGGGCGTCGCCCGCCCCGCTGAGCTCCTCCAGGAACTCGACGCCGGTCATGTCGGGCAGGTTGAAGTCGAGCAGGACGCAGTCGGGCAGCGGGACGTCGGCGCGGTGGAGCAGGCGCTCCAGGGCGTCCGCGCCGAGTTCCGTCTCCTGGATCGCGCCCGCCCGAGGGATGTCGGGCGTCAGGTAGCGGCGGAACGCCGCGCGGTCTTCGGGACTGTCGTCCACGATGAGCAGGGTGAAAGGTCGCGGTTGCTGCGCCATCGGCTTCGGCTCCGCCTACCCGGCCTTCCCGCCGGCGGCGGCCGGGGGCAGGATGACGGCGGTAAACCAGTAGGCCATGAGCAGGCGGATCGTGTCCTCGAAGCGGTGCCAGGGGTGCGACTTGGTGAGGTAGCTGTTCGCGCCGTGCCGGTAGCACAGCTCCACGTCCTGCGGGTTGGTGGACGTGGTCACGACGGTCACGGGGATGGTCCGCAGGTCCGGGTCGGCGTCCAGGCGCTCCAGCACCTCGCGCCCGTCGGTGCCGGGCAGGTTCAGGTCGAGCAGGATCAGGCTCGGGCGGCGGGCCGAAGCGTCCGCCCCGCCGCCCGTCCCGGAGGCGCAGCGCTCCAGGTACTCCAGGCACTCGTCGCCGTCGGCGCAGCGCACGACGGGGTAGTTCTCGGGCAGCTTGCGCAGGGCGCGCAGGAACGCCTCGTAGTCCTCGTCGCTGTCCTCGACGATCAGGATCAGGCGGTCCCCGGCGTCCGTCGTGTTGTCGACCATGATTTGGTTTCCGTTCCGTCGGCCTATTCGTCGGTTCCGGGCGACAGCGTGAAGAAGAACGTCGTGCCCGCGCCGGGCTCGGATTCGAGCCAGAGCCGCCCGCCGTGCCGCTCGACGATCTTCCGGGCGATGGGCAGCCCCGCGCCCGTGCCGCCCCCGTAGGCGTCCCGCCCGTGCAGGCGCTTGAACAGCCGGAAGATGGCTTCGAAGTGGCGCTCCCGGATGCCGATGCCGTTATCCCGAACGTAGTAGACGGTCGGCGCTCCGGACGGTTCCCGCGAACCGGGCGGCGTATCGAGGTAGCCGACCTCGACCCAGCGGCTGCCGGGCGGCTGGTCGGTGTACTTGGCGGCGTTGGCGACCAGGTTGGTGAAGATCGCGCCGACCTGGTAGGGGTCGCAGTTCGCCGGGGGCAGCGGCCGGGGTATCCGCAGCTCCGCGCCGGACGTGGCGAGGTGGACGCGCAGGTCCTCGCGGACGTCCGCCAGCGTCGCGTTCAGGTCGCACTCGCGCCGGTCCAGCTCCATCCGGCCGACGCGCGAGTAGGACAGCAGCGAGTCGATCAGCCCCTCCATGCGCGTGGTCAGGCGTCCCAGCGTCTCCAGCCGGGCGCGCCCCTCGTCGTCCAGGACGTCGGCGTAGTCCTCGTGGAGGAAGTGGGCGTAGTTCTGGATGCCGCGCAGCGGCTCCTTCAGGTCGTGCGACGCGATGTAGGCGAAGTCGTCCAGCTC
>DATLHN010000523.1:0-6861 GCA_035539875.1 Armatimonadaceae bacterium | reverse complement strand
ATTCCGAGCCCGACCCCGCTGATGCGCCGGGTCGCGCCGCCGCCGCACCGCGGCGAAACGGCCGCCCCGGCTAACCGCCCGCCGGGCGTCGGCGCGTCGGTGCCGCAGCGGGCCGCCAACACAAAGGTCCGGCGCGGCCTGGCGGCCGTCGCCCGCCTTTTCACGCGATAAGCGGTGCGCGCGGGCCGTCCCCCGTGCTTTTCCCCCTCCGCCGTTTCTGGTACAATGCCGATAACGAAATACGCCGCTAGCGCGCCCCGTCGGACGTCGGCACACCGCCTTCGCCCCGCGGCTCTAAAGGATTGATTCCGTGCCCGCCACGTTCGCACTCGATATCGTCACCCCGGAGAAGACGGTCCTCTCCGAAACCGCCACCTCCGTCCAGTTGCCCGCCGCGGACGGCAGCCTCGGCATCCTTGCCGGACACGCCCCGCTCCTCGCCGAGCTCGGGGTCGGCGAGTGCATCGTCAAGACCGCCTCGGGGGCGGAAGAGGTCTACGCCCTGGCCGGGGGCTTCGTCGAGGTGTCGCGCGAGCGCGTCACCATCCTGGCGGACACCGCCGAGCACGCCAGTGAGATCGACCTCACCCGCGCCGAGGAGGCCCTCACCCGCGCCCGGGAGATGGTGACCCGGGTCGACGGCAGCTCCGACCCGGACGAGGTGAACGCGGCGATCCGCCGGGCGCAGGCCCGCATCCGCATCGCCCGTGGCTCGTAACCAGCGCCGATAAAAGAAGAGGACCGGCAGGGCTGCCGGCCCGAGGGGGCATACCCGCGTGACCGGCAGGAACAAGATATGGCGACTCGCGGTGATCATCCCGATGACGGTGATCCTCGCGCTGCTCGGCTGGTTCGCCGGTGACTACGCCCTGCGCTGGTACGCGGGGGACCCCGAGTACGGCCCCGTCATCATCACGCGCGCCCCGGCGTGGGTGTCCACCGTCATTCGCTTCACCTACCTCGCCGCCAGCGCCGTCTTCGGCACCGCGCTGGGCCGCCTGGTCTTCCGCTGGCTCGAGGGAGTGGACGAGCGCCTCCAGAAGATGTCGAGCCGGGACAAGCTCGCCCTGCTCGCCGGGCTGTTCATCGGGCTGTCGCTCTCCGCGCTGATCTCGCTGCCGATCATCTTCAGCATCCCGTCGCGCCTGATCTCGACCACGGTCACATTGCTGGTCGGTGTGGTGGTCACCTTCGTCACCACCGCCGCCTCTCTTTCTCTCAAGGAAGAGGTGCGGCTGTTCTACCCGCCCCCGTCGGAGGCCGCCGAGGAGGTGGTCCCGCCGAAGAACTACAAGCTTCTCGACACCAACGTGATCATCGACGGGCGCATAGCCGACGTCGCGCGGGCGGGCTTCGTCGAGGGAACGCTCTACATCCCGGGCTTCGTGCTGGACGAGCTGCAGCACATCGCGGACTCGGCGGACGACCTGCGGCGGCAGCGCGGCAAGCGCGGCCTGGACGTGCTGCGGCTGATGCAGGCCGAGCAGTTGCTGGAGGTGCGCGCCTACGACAAGCTGGCGGGCGAGCCGGACGCCCCGGTGGACTCGCGCCTCGTGCAGCTGGCGCGGGCCATGGACGCCGCCATCATCACGAACGATTCGAATCTGAACAAGGTCGCCTCCCTCGAAGGGGTCCGGGTGATGAACGTCAACGAACTGGCGAACGCCCTGAAACCCGTCGTCCTCGTGGGCGAGGACCTCCCGATCACGGTCGTGCGCGAGGGCAAGGAGCCGAGCCAGGGGGTAGGCTACCTGGACGACGGCACGATGGTCGTGATCGCGGGGGGACGCCGCTACGTCGGCGAGACGGTCCGCGCCCAGGTCACGTCCGTGACCCAGAGCACGGTGGGCAAGATGATCTTCGCCCAGGTACGCAGCGACGGCGACGGCTCCGACGACGCGGACGGCGAGGGGCCATCCCTCGAAGACGAAGAGGACGCGCCCACGGACGGCCCCAACGGTTTTGCGAACGGAAGCGGTAGTTATGAGCAGCGGAACATGCGCCCTTATTCCGGCCGCCGGGCGCGGCGTCCGGTTCGGTAGAGTAGACGCGGCGGGCGTCCCCCAGAACAAACTGATGGCCCCCCTCCGGGGACGCCCCCTGATCGGGTGGACGCTGGAAGCAGTGGCGCGATGCGCCGCGATAGACCGCATCGTACTGGTCGGGAACGAAGACGACCTGCTCCTCCTGCGCGAGTTCGCCCGCGAGTTCGGCGGCGGCAAGGTCGGCGACGTCGTCCCGGGGGGCGCGGACCGGCAGGCGTCCGTCCGCAACGGGCTCGCCGCCTGTCGCGACGCCGAATTCGTCGTGGTCCACGACGCCGCCCGCCCCTGCGTCACCGCCGAGCTCATCGTGGAGACGCTGCGCCCGGTGCAGCGGGCGGAGGTCGCCGCTGCGACCGCGGCCTTCCCCGTCGCCGACACGCTGGTGCGCGCCACGCCCGACCTCACCCTCGGAGCCGGAGTGGACCGCAGCCAGTTGTGGTCGATACAGACCCCCCAGGCGTTCCGCACCGAACTGCTGGCCGAGGCGCACCGCCGCGCGCACGAGAAGGCCACGCGCGGTGTCGACCGGGCGTTCACCGACGACGCCGGGCTGATGGCGCTCATCGACTGCCCGGTCTTTCTGGTCACCGGCTCCCCCTCCAACCTGAAGGTGACGCGCCCCGAGGACATGGAGATAGTGGAGGCGATCCTGGCGCAGCAGCAGCAGCAAAAGCAGGAGGCTGACGTCGCGCGAACGCCGTTGCCCCGAAGCGCCCCTGCCGCCCCGACGCTGCGTATCGGGCACGGTTACGACGTCCACCAGTTTGCCGAAGGTCGCAAGCTCTTCCTCGGCGGGGTAGAGTTCCCGGAGTCGCCGCGCGGCCTGCTCGGGCACTCCGACGCCGACGCGCTCCTGCACGCCGTTTGCGACGCCCTCCTGGGCGCGGCGGGCATGGGCGACATCGGCCAGCTCTTCCCGCCGTCCGACATGCGTCACAAGGATCGCCCTTCTGTCGAATTCCTGGAGGAGGTAAAGGTGCGCCTCGATAGAGACGGCTGGCGGGTGGGTAACGTGGACATAACGGTTCTCGCGGAAACGCCCAAAATCGGGCCAAGGGCGGATGACATCCGCTCCCGCATTGCCGTAGTCTTAGATATAGGAGCCTCGCAGGTGAGTGTCAAGGCGACCACGAACGAGAGGATGGGGTTCGTAGGGCGTGGCGAGGGCATCGCCGTCCACGCGACGGCGCTCCTTTACAAATGAATACGGGAACCTCCCCAGTGGGGCGGTGATCCCCGCCGGGAGAGGTGGAAAGAGGGACAGTATGCAGGTTCAGGTGCGCGGCAAAGGCGTCGTGGTGACGGACGCTCTGCGGGAGTACGCGGACCGTAAGATGAACAAGCTCCACAACCACTTCCAGAATCTGACCGGCGCGACGGTGACCCAGTCGATTCAGGGAACGGAGCAGCGCGTCGAAGTCCTCCTCGAGGGCGACGGCGTCAAGGTCCGCTGTGAGGAGCGCGGTGACGACCTGTACGCGGCGATGGACCGCGTGGTCGATAAGCTGGGGCGGCAGATGCGCAAGTTCAAGGACCGCGCCAAGCGAAACGGGCACCTCGGCGGGCATCACCACCACCACTACGGACATCACGGAGAAGTGGCGTCGCCGCGGACCGCGCCGGTGGAGTTGGAGGGACTTCAGGAGGAGCCCGCCACCGGACGCATAGTGCGCACCAAGCGCTTCGAGATCAAGCCGATCACTCCCCACGAGGCCGTCGAGCAGATGGAGCTTCTCTCCCACGACTTCTTCGTGTTCGAGAACGCGGAGAGTAACCAGGTGAACGTACTCTACCGGCGAGGGGACGGGAATTACGGTATCTTGGAACCGGAACATTAGCGGGGCGCGCGCGGACGCGGCTCGCACGGCGGGGGCCGGGTACCTTCAGGGTACCCGGCCCCCGCCGTGCCGGGAGCGACTCCGGTGCCGCCGCTGCCGCGCGCTCGCGCTCGCGAGCGCACGCGCGCACTAAAGCACTACGATGAGGAGCATTTCGTAGCCCATGAAAGTCGGCATCTTGACGGGCGGCGGCGACTGTCCCGGGCTGAATCCCGCGATCCGCGGCGTCGTCTATCGGGGACTGGATTTCGGTTTTGAGTTTGTCGGCATCCAGGAGGGGTGGCGCGGGCTGGTGCAAGGCATCTACGAGCCGCTCGCCCTTTCGGATGTGGAAGAGATCATCTACCAGGGCGGCACCGTCCTCGGGTCGTCGCGTACCAACCCGTTCAAGAAGGAAGAGGACCTACAGGCGGTCCTCGCAAACATCAAGGAAGCCGGGTTCGACGCCATCGTCGCCTGTGGCGGCGAGGACACCCTCGGCGTCGCGGCGAAGCTCTACTCGCAGCACGGCGTTCCCACGGTCGGCGTCCCCAAGACGATGGACAACGACCTGAACGACACGGACTTCACCTTCGGCTTCGACACCGCGGCGGCGGTCGGCCTGGACGCGATCGACCGCCTGCGCGACACCGCGCGCAGCCACCGGCGCGTCATGGTGCTGGAGGTCATGGGCCGTCACGCGGGCTGGGTCGCGCTTTACGTCGGCCTGGCGGGCGGCGCGGACTGGATCACGCTGCCGGAGGAGAAGCTGGACATCGACGCGATGTGCGCCCACCTGGACGCCGTCCGGGCGCGCGGCAAGAAGTACGGCCTGGTCGTGGCCTCGGAGGGGACCGAGCTTCCCAGCCAGGTGGAGGGCGAGGAGCAGCGCCTGGACGCCTTCGGGCACGTCATGCTCGGCGAGCGTGAGGTGGGGAAATTCCTCGCCGAAGAGATCCAGAGGCGCACGGGTTGGGAGAGCCGCTCCGCGGTCGTCGGCCACGTCCACCGCGGCGGCGCGCCGACGATCTTCGACCGCGTGCTCGGCATGCGCGTCGGCGTCAAGGCGGCGGAGCTGGTGCGCGACCGGCAGTTCGGCCAGATGGCCGCCCTGGTCGGTACCGACGTGGTCGGCGTGGACATCGTCCAGGCGACGGCCACGCTCAAGACGGTTCCGCCGGCGCTGCTGGAGATGGTCAAGACCACCTTCAAGTAGCGCGCCGGCTCGGGAAGTGTACGCCCCTCCAGGGTCGCAGGGGCGCGACCTCTTCGGTGGTACAATGGAACGTCGCCGGTGCGGCGTGTCACACGGCGAATCAAGACGGCCGAGCAAGCAGCAAGGGTGTGCGCGTATGGGTCTGGAGGAGTTCAAGGCAAGGGTGCATGCGGCGTTCGGGGATGACCTGCACAGGGCGTCGCCGGCTTCCGTCCGCGAATTCCTGGACGACCTCCAGCAGTCACTGCCCCTCACCCTGCGCGACGACAGCCGGATCGTCATCGACGAATCGGCGCGCTCGTACGAGGAGGTCATGCGGACCTTCTTCGCCCGCGTCCTGGAGATGCCCCAGGACGAAGCCCTCAAGACGCTCTGGGCGGTCGCCTTCGATCTCTGCTACGCGCTGATCGAGACGCACGACGCCGAGCGGATCGGACACCTCTTCAAGACCCTGGAAGAGCCGACCAGCTAATACCGGCCGTTCTCCGGGTCCACCAGGGCGAACCCCGTCACGCGCGACAGATACGCCCCGAGCGCCGAAACCGGGTCCGACTTCATCCCCCCCAGGGTCAGGAAGCCCCGCTCCACCTGATCGAGCACGATCCGCTTCCCGAGGTTCTGCGCCAGCAGCCGCCGATACACGCGCCTGTGGTTGCGCGCGTAGGTTTCGTTGGTCTCGGCCCGCAGCACCCCCAGCGTCATCCGCTCCATGCGGCGGTAGTGCCACAGCTCCCTGCGCACCTCCAGGAAGCCAGGCCCGGCGCGCAGCTCGTCCTTGCCCGTGAAGACCCAGAACAGGTACGCCGCCGCCACGGTCCCCGCGACCGCGAGAAGCAGGATCAGAGGCGCGGAGATGCGTGGCTCCACCCGGCCGCCGAGAGCCGCGCTGTGGAAGCCCTGGAAGGCGAAATAGACCGCCAGGAAGAGCGCCACCCCGACCGGCCCGGCGGCCCGGTTCAGGCGGCTGCCCGTCGTTCGCCGCAGCCGCACCGATCCGTCCGGCAGTGGCTCCACTTCCCAGCCCATCCGGGCCACTTCCAGAGAGAGAGAAGCCGTCGCCGCCACGCCCGACTCCGGGGCGCCCCAGGTCGCGGCGGGCGGCGGCGTTCCCGGGGCCACGGGCGGCGCGGGCGGCACGGTAACCACGCGCCCGCAGCCGGGGCAGGCGTTCGCCCGGTAGGGTATCGCCGCCGCGCAGTTCACGCATTCGTACGTCCGCTCGCCGGGGAGGGGTGCGTTCGGGTTTACGGAACGCCTGTCGAGCGACTGACCGCAGGCGTAACAGGTCGTGCGGGTGCGGGGGTTCGGCGCCCGGCAGTCCGGGCACTGCTTCATCGCCGTTGCCATCGTACTGTTAAAGACGCGTGGCGGGTGCGAGAAGTTGCGACGGCAGCGACCGACCACTCGCGCTACCGAAGGGGGCGGCCACACTCGGGGCAGAAGGCGTAGGGCGGCGGGACGGAGTGTCCACAGGCGTGGCAGTAGCGCAGGTCGAGTTTCCGGTCCTCGTCGTCGGGGAACTCCTCGTCCGCCTCGGCCGCCGGTTCGCCCGGGAAAGGCTCCTCCCACAGGCGCGAAAGGTCGTAGGGGTCGGAACGGGTCCGCCACAGGTTCCATGCCTGCCACCCCGCGGCCGCAAGGCCGACGACGAGCAGTACGGCTCCCAGCAGCACGTGTCCCCCTACCAGCACGCCGCCCGCCAGCGCCAGGATCAGCGCGGCGGTCAGCCCCGCGTAACGACGGAACGCCCCCATGCTTCCATTATACGCGCAGGCGGCCCCAG
>DATLHN010000522.1:0-2884 GCA_035539875.1 Armatimonadaceae bacterium | reverse complement strand
GGCGGGCGGCCTCGCGGCGGCGGGCCTGCTTCCCGCCGGGTGCGGGGGAAGTTCCGTGCCCTTCCCGACCGCCTCACCTTCGCCGTCCCCGGGCGCGACGCCGACTCCCGCCCCGACGCCCAGTCCCACGCCCAGCCCGTCGCCGACGAGGACGGTACTGGTCTGGTCCGAGGGGACCGCGCCGAAGAGCGTCTACCCGGACGACATCAACGCGGCCGTCGCGCAGGGGCTGACGGCGATGCTGCCCGCCCACTGGCGCGTCCGCACGGCGGACATCGACGACGCCGGGCAGGGAATCCGCCCGGAGGACCTGGCGGACGCGGACGTGCTCGTCTGGTGGGCGCACCTGCGCCACACGGAGATCGCGGACGAGGCCGCGGAGCGGATAGCGGCGCGCGTGCGCGAGCAGGGCATGGGCTTCGTGCCCATACACTCCGGCAGTTGGGGGGCGAAGCCCTACATGCGGCTGACCCTGCACGGCGGGGCGTGGAATGGGGGCTCCGAGGTGGTAGGCGAGTCCAACCGAATCCTGGTCGCCGCCCCCGAACATCCCGTCGCGAACGGCGTGACGGACTTCACCATCCCCGAAGAGGAGCGATACCTCGGCACGATGCAGGCCCCGCCGCCCGACGCGGTCGTCTTCGACGGCGTCTACGAGAAAGACGGGCTGCGCGGCGCGCAGGGACTCGCCTGGACGCTCGGGGCGGGCCGCATGTTCTACTTCCGCCCCGGCCACGAGACGTTCCCGGTCTACTTCCAGCCGGAGGTGCGCCGCATCCTCCGGAACGCCGTGCTGTGGACCGGCAGGGACGAGGCGTCGATTGGTCTAAACTGAGGGGAGCACCTCAGCCGATCGAAAGGTCCCCACGCCGCCGTGTTCCGCTACGCCATCTGCAACGAAACCTGGGGCGACGTCCCCTTCGCCGACGCCTGCCGCCGCGCCGCCGACGCCGGGTACGGGGGCATCGAGGTCGCGCCGTTCACGCTGGCGCGCGAGTTCGGCAAGACCGCCGATCGTCTTACGGACGCCGAGCGCGCCGGGCTGCGCCGTACGGCCGCGGACGCCGGGCTGGAGATTGTCGGGCTGCACTGGCTGCTCGTGCCGCCGCCCGACGGGCTGCACCTGACCACGCCGGACGCACAGGTGCGCGCCCGCACCGCCGCCTACCTCGCGGACCTCGCGCACCTGTGCGCGGACCTCGGCGGCTCGATCCTGGTGCTCGGCTCCCCGAAGCAGCGGAGCGTCCCGGAGGGGCTGGACGCCGCGTCCGCCCGCGCGCACTTCGTCGAGAGCATCGGGCCGTGCCTTGACGCCTGCGCGGCGCGCGGCGGCATCCGGCTATGCCTGGAGCCGCTCGGGCCGGGGGAGACGGACTTCCTGAACACGCTGGCCGAGGCGCGTACGATGATCGGGGCCGCGGGGGGGCGGCCCGAGTGCCGCACGATCTTCGACGTCAAGGCGGCGGTCACCGAGGGCAGTCCGCTGCCGGACCTGATCGCCGGAAACGCGGACATCGTCGCGCACGTCCACGCCAACGACGCGAACCGGCGCGGCCCCGGCTTCGGCGACGTCGATTTCGTGCCCATCCTGGGCGCGCTGGCGCGCGCCGCCTACGGCGGGTGGGTCTCGGTCGAGGTCTTCGACTACTCCCCCGACCCCCACACCATCGCCCGGGTCAGCATGGAGACCCTCCGCAGCGCCGAAGCCCGGGTAGTAGGTCCGAATCAGTAGCGCGGCAGGGGGTTGAGGACGCCGTCGTTCATGTCCGGGCGGGCCGCGCCGCCCAGGTGGCGCGGCGCGAGGTCGGGCAGCGCGGCGCGCGCGGCGATGCGGGTCATGCTCTCGGCGCAGACGCCCAGGCTGAAGAGGGCCGCGCGTCCGAGGCGCGCCGCGAACGTCGTGTTCCCCCGCAGTGCGTTGGCGACCTCCACCTGCACGTCGAGGAACGCCCGGAACTGGGAGGCGACCACCTTCGCCTCCTCCTGGCCTTCGAGGACGCCGACCACCCGCCCGTTCATCTCCAGCGCGCTCGTGGCGAGCCGCTTGAGGCGGGCATTGACCCCCACGCCGCCCTCAACTTCGGTCAGCAGGACGCCGATCTGCCAGGCGTAGCGGGCGGCGCGAAGCGCGACGGCGGCGTCCTGTGCGTTCTGCACGACCGTGAGGAGCCGCGGCTCGTCTTCCTTTTTGAGGTTCGTCTCCAGGAGGCGGCCGCGCGCCTTCTGCTCGATCCCTTCCGCCAGTTCGAGTCCCTTGTTGACAGGTCCCAGCGCGCTCGCCTGCCCCTTCGCGCCCGCCGTGGGGCGCACCGCGCGGGTGAGGGTGCTTCCGGCCATGTTCAGGAGCATGCGCAGGTCGTCGGTCAGCGGGCAGAGCGCGGCGGCCGGAGCGCCTCCGTCGGCGCCTTCCATCATCGGGGCGACGCCCGCGAGCGGCGCCTCCGAGTTCGCGGTGAGGCGCAGCCGGGCCGGCGGGGGAGCCGCGGTTGGGGTGACCGACTCGTCGTCGACGGGTTCGGGTTCCGGCGGCACGGCGGCGGTCGTGGTCGGGTCGGGTGCGAGGGCGTCGGCGGAGACGAAGGTCTCCTCCCGGCGGGCGCGGCGCGAACGGGTAAACAGCGCGGCAAGAGCGGAAATGCCGGGGAACATGACGTTTTGACGTGCCTTTCTTAGCCACGGGACCGGGAAGGTCGCCCTCCGCGCCCGCCGTTCACCTGCGAGTGAGCCCGGACCGTTGCCCGCGTGCCGCGGGCGCGCAGAACGAAACTGCGCTGCCGGGACATTCATTATGATGGGCATCCCGTGGTTTTGCCATCAGGGTTTGCCGCTCCGTACACACCCGCATTTTTGCCCAGTAAGCACGAAGCGCGCGACGGATACCCGT
>DATLHN010000521.1:0-2459 GCA_035539875.1 Armatimonadaceae bacterium | reverse complement strand
CAGCTTATGGCTGAGCATGGAGTTGGAGTCCATGAGGAACGCCTGGCACGGGTCGGTGTTGAACACGATCTCGTAGATCTTGCTCATGCCGTACTCGTAGCTGGTCTTCTGCCGGTGGTAGTCGCGCCCGAAGGTCCAGTGCGAGAAGCGGGCGGGCAGGGAGTACGCGCCCAGTTCGTAGATGACGTGGACCGGGACGACCTCGAAGTGGATGGGATACGGGTCGTAGCCCATCTCCAGGGCGATCTCCCATATCTCTTCGATCGAGCGTTCCAGTTCCCGCGTTTCCGTATCCGTCAGCATCGTCAAATCCCTCCCGATACGTCACCCGAACCCGTTTCCGACGCCCCGCCTCCCGCGATGAGCGGGGCGTGGCTTCCGTACGCTGCGTAGCCCGGTATGCTTGCGAAGCGGGCACTCCAGCGCGCCCCGGACACCTCCGGCAACAGAGCGCCCCGGTCACCCCAATTGAGTACGTGGAGCCGTTCGATGTCCGGATCGCGCGTCCGGTAAAGGCCGGAGGCGTTGTGCGCCGGGCGATGTGCCCGGATAAGCAGCCTTTCGGCGAGGTCGATCTCACGGTTCCACAGGTCGTTTTGCGGGGTCGAGCCAGCACTGAGACGCCCCAGGAACACCCGCACGGAACCGTTCGCCTCCTGCCACCGCTCCCACCCCTCCTGCTGGATGCGGACACCGAACGTCTGCCGAGCGGCTTTGCCGAGGTAGAGAAGCACGTCCCGGCCGTACACGGTATGCGGCCCGCAGAACTGGTAGACCCCGTAGTCCATCCGCAGGTCCTGAAAGCGGCTCGCCTCTACGAATGAATACGGTCCGGACCACTGGATATGCACAATGATTTCGTCCACGTTGCGCGTTGCCCTCTCATGTCAGCGCGAGGAGCTGTTCGACGAACTTCGCCTGGTCGGTGCCGCGGTTGCGGTCCAGCCACTTCTCGAAGAGCTCGCGGCTCTCGTCGGCGAGAACGCCGCCCTCGACGTTCGGGTCGGACGCCTCGGGACTCTTCGGCGGGCGGACACGCTGCGTGCCGTTGTCGGCGGGCGCCCGCAAGCCGTAGAGGACGTCGCGGACGCCGCTTTCCATGGCCGCGCCGAGGCACATGACGCACGGCTCCAGGGTCGAGACGAGAATCGTGTCGGTCGCGCCTACGGGCAGGGCTGGGCGCTTGCCGCCCCCGCCGCCGGCCGCCTCGAAGGCCAGGATCTCCGCGTGGGCGTTTGCCCTCTGGAGCGCGTTGACCTGGTTGTGGCCGCGGGCGACGATCCGGGCGTACCCAGGGCGCGACTTAACCGGGCGCGCGATCACGCACCCGATGGGCGCTTCACCCTCCGCCATGCCGCGGCGCGCTTCCGCCAGTGCCGCCCGCATCAACCGCTGCTTCTCCGCCTTCGTCAGTCGCATGGTGTCGGTCTGGTTACCTCCGCTTTCCGGTTATTCTGCTACCCGCTTTGGGCGGCGGTAACGCTTCGACCAGGGCGGCGAGGCGGGCGGCGAACGGTTCGTGACCGAACTGGTCGCGGACGGCCCGGTGCGCGTTACTGCCGATTCGCTGCCGTTCGCCCGGGTCGTGCCAGAGTCGGCAGAGCGCGGCGCGGAGCGCGTCCGGTTCGCCGGGGGGGATGGTGATGGCCGTTTCGCCGGGGCGGACGTAGTCGCGGACGCCCGCCGTGTCCGTTACTATCACGGCCTTGCCGCAGGCCATGGCGCGGAGCAGGACCGACTGCCCGGCGGATACGTCGCTCTCGGCGAGAGGGACGACGTGCAGGGTCGCGCGGCGCACCAGCGCGTCCGTCTCCGCGGGGTCGGTCCGGTAGCGTACGGTGACGTTCGCGGGCACGCGGACGTTTCCGAGCGCCGCCGGTGTCGCGGCGACGAGGACGAGGGGCAGCCCGGAGCCGCGCGCGGCTTCAAGCAGGGTCGGGTAGTCGCGCCCGGAGTGGCCCAGCGCCAGGACGTACCCGCCGTCCTCCGTCGATAGGGGTTCCGTCGGCCAGGTCGTGGGCAGGAAGGTAAACCGCTCGTGGGGCAGGGAAAGGGCCGCCGGGTAGGCGTCCCGCTCCGCCGTCGTGAAGCAGGCGACGCGGTCGGCGTCTTTGAGCACCCATCGGGCGAGACCGGGGAAGCGCCGCCAGGGGCCCTTCAAGATGGGGCCGAGCGCGAGCCATCGCTTCGGTCGTCCGGCGGTCGGAAACGCGAGGCGCGCGGCCACGGCCGCGCGCATCTCCCACGTTATCAGCACGTCCGTGTCGCGCCAGTCGGGCCGCGCGGCGCGCAGGGCGAGCGACTCGCGCAGGTAGGGGGGAAGTCGCTCCGTGCGCGACCCGGGGATGGGGGCGCAGGAGAGGAGGCGTGGGGCGAAGCGGTCCTGCGGCAGATGGCTAAGCGCCCAGAGTCCGTGCGGCGGCTCGTGCCACGAGGCGACGAAGTGTACGGAGCAGCGC
>DATLHN010000520.1:0-5945 GCA_035539875.1 Armatimonadaceae bacterium | reverse complement strand
GCCTCCCACTGGCCGACCGCCGCCAGCCAGTCCGTTATGTGCGCGCCGTGCGTCCGCCGCCAGTGCTCGATCTCGGCGGCCACCTGGATGCGCCAGAGAAGCAGGTAGCCGATCGGGGCGAAGAGCGGGTTGCGCTCGGCGGCGCGGCGGGCGACGCCCCGAGACTCCTCCTCGTCTCCGGGTCGAACATGAGCGGCAAGTCGACTCTCCTGCGCTCGGTCGGGGCGAACGCGGTCCTCGCGCTCGCGGGCGCACCGGTGCGCGCTCGGAGCCTGGAGATGACGCGCGTCGCGCTCGGGGCGTCGCTGCGGACGCAGGACTCGCTCCAGAGCGGCATCTCACGCTTCTACGCCGAGATACTACGGCTCAAGCAGGTGACCGATCTCGCGGGCGGCGAGCCCCCCCTGCTCTTCCTGCTCGACGAGATACTGAGCGGCACGAACTCGCACGACCGGCGCATCGGGGCGGAGGCGCTGGTGCGCGGCCTGGTGGCGAAGGGGTCGATCGGCCTGGTCACGACGCACGACCTCGCGCTCACCCGCATCGCCGAAGACCCAGCACTGTGCGCGACGAACGTCCACTTCGAGGACCACCTGGACGACGCCGGTACGCTCGCCTTCGACTACCGCCTCCACCCCGGAGTGGTCACCAAGAGCAACGCCCTCGCCCTCATGCGCGCCGTCGGCCTCGACGTCGGCGACGCCGCGGGCGCGGCAACGTCCGAGATCGAAATCGGGAGTTAAATCTATGGCCATAACGCCGCAGTCACTATCGCTGACGCACCTGGTGCGGGAGCCGGAAGTCGCGCCGCCCGCCGGGGATAAGCCGCCGCTCATGCTGCTTCTGCACGGAGTCGGGAGCCACGAGCACGACCTGTTCGACCTCGCGCCGCACCTGGACCCGCGCTTCCTGGTGCTGAGCCTGCGCGCGCCGATCACGCTGCGGCCGGGCGCGTTCGCCTGGTATCCCGTCGACTTCACGCCGCAGGGGATCGTATCCGACGAGACCCAGGCCGAGGCGAGCCGTCAGAAGATCCTGGCCTTTATCGACGAGGCGGTCGAGGCGTACGGGGCGGACCCGGCGCGCGTCTTCCTGGCGGGTTTCTCGCAGGGAGCGATCATGAGCCTCTTCGCCGCGCTGACCGCGCCGGAGAAGGTGGCGGGCGTCGTGCCGATGAGCGGCCGCCTGCTGCCGGACGCCTGGCACAACCGCGCGCCTGACGACGCCCTGCGCGGCCTGCCCGTCTTCGCCGTCCACGGCACCTACGACAACGTCCTGCCCGTCGCGCTGGGCCGCGAGATCCGGGACAAGCTCCTGCCCCTTCCGCTCGACTTCACCTACCGCGAATACCCGATGGCCCATGAGATATCGCAGGCGAGCCTCTCCGATATCGCCGACTGGCTGACGGCGCGGTTGGGATAACGTCACGAGGCATTTCCATGCCTCGTGACGAACCTAATGCCATGAGCAGCGACACGACCACCCACGGCAACTACATCGGCGGCGCGTGGACGCCCGTCAAGAGCGGGAAGACGTTCGAGCGGCGCAACCCGGCGGACACGCGCGAGCTCGTCGGCGCCTACGGCGACAGCGGCGCGGACGACGTCGCGGCGGCGGTCGCGGCGGCGCGCATCGCCCTGCCGGAGTGGAAGAAACTCGCCCCGGACGCCCGCGCGCAGTATCTCCACAAGGCGGCGGACCTGCTGGCGGCGCGCAAGGAGGCGGTCGCCGCCGCGCTCACCCGCGAGGAGGGCAAGTCTCTCCCCGAGGCGACGGGCGAGACGATGCGCGGGGTAGCGATCCTCCGCTACTTCGCGGGCGAGGGGCTGCGGGTCGGTGGAGACGTCATCCCCAGCGTGAACCCGGAGACGTTGTTCTTCACGATGCGCGTCCCGCTCGGGGTCGTCGGGCTCATCACGCCGTGGAACTTCCCGGTCGCGATCCCCCTGTGGAAGGCCGCGCCCGCGCTGGTCTACGGCAACACGGTCGTGCTCAAGCCGTCGGAGCTTTCGCCGGAGACGGCGCGCCTGCTGGCCGAGGTATTCCACGAGGCGGGCGTGCCCCCGGGCGTCTTCAACCTCGTGCAGGGCGGCAAGGCGGCGGGAAAGGCTCTGGTGGAGTCCTCGCTGGACGCCGTCTCGTTCACCGGCTCCGCCGCCGTCGGCAAGACCATCGCGTCGTCGTGCGCCGGGCGGGGGGTGAAGTACCAGCTGGAGATGGGCGGCAAGAATCCGGTGGTCGTCCTGGAGGACGCCGACCTCGCGCAAGCGGTGGAGCTGACCGTGCAGGGCGCGATGAAGTCGGCGGGCGAGAAGTGCACGGCGACGTCGCGGGCCATCGTCGTCGATTCACTGGCCGACGAGTTCACCCGGCGCGTAGTGGATCGGGTGCGCCACCTGAAGCTCGGCCCCGGCACGGACCCGGAGGCGTACCTCGGGCCGGTGATCTCCCAGGACGCCCAGCAGCGCGTCCTGAAGCACGTCGAGCAGGCCAAGGCCGAGGGCGCGGAGCTTCTCTGCGGCGGTCAGGCGGGCCACCGGCCCGACCTGGCGCACGGGCACTACGTCTGGCCCGCCGTCCTCGGGAACGTCACGCCGCAGATGAAGATAGCGCAGGAAGAGGTCTTCGGCCCGGTGCTCGCCATCATGACCGTCCCCGACTTCGACGCCGCGCTCCAGGTGGCCAACGACGTGGCGTACGGCCTCTCGGCGTCGGTCTTCACGCGCGACATCGGGAAGGCGCTGCGCTTCGCCCGCGAGGTGGAGGCGGGCATGGTCCGCGTCAACGGCGAGACGGCGGGCGTCGAGCCGCAGGCACCGTTCGGCGGCATGAAGGCGTCGTCGTCGTTCTCCCGCGAGCAGGGGCAGGCGGCGAAGGACTTCTACACCCAGATCAAGACCGTCGCCATCGACAAAGCCGGGAATTAGCCGCGGGCCGCTCCACGCCGGGCGGCCAGGACGCTCGCGGGCCAGAGCGCGAGGATGGCCCCGGCCCACAAGAGAATGGTTTCGTCCAGCCATCTCTGGGCGTCGTGGAAGGCCCACTCGCCATCGACCGCAAGCAGGAAGGCGACCACGCTCCCGTAGCCGAGCAGGCAGAACAGCAGGCCGCGGACGTGCGGAAAGGCGGCGTGCCGGGTGAGCGCAACCTTCCGGCTTGCGGCGTCCGAGCCGACGGCGAACAGGCAGGCCAGGAACGCGAGCAGCGACAGGATTCCCAGCCCGCCCGCGACGAGGAAGGCCGCCATGCCGCGCAGTATCCCGATGTCGCTCACGTGCGTGCGCCCGCTTTCGCCCTGGTCACCGCCCCTGCTGCCGGATCGGAATGTGGTAGTAGGTTTCCCCGTTGAAATCGAACGGCTTCACGCCCGGCGGCAGCCCCGGCTGGTAGCGCGGGTTCGTGAGGTTGTAATACGGGTTCGGGTCCGCGGGTGCGAACGTGACGGCGGGGCGGCGCTTTAGCTCTTCGACCTGCTTCTGGAGGTCGGCGACCTGCCGCTCCAGGCGGGCCACCTTCTGTTCCAGGGTCTCCGCGGCGGCGGCGGGCGGTTTGTCCGCAGCCGTCTGGGCGCGCGAGGCCGTTCCCCGGAACCCCAGGGCGACGACGCCAAGCAAGGCGACACCGGCAAGTGCGGCGGGCAGTATCCGTCGTGTCATGGTCCCTCTCCTTCGACGGTTCGACCCGGAAGTCCCCGCCGGCCTTCGCCGCCCTTTCCGGGAACGGCGCGGCGCGGCGGGCGTCTACCGGTGCGAGCGGATACACTCTTAATCGCACAAAATGTTAAAAGCGGGCTACGTTGTTTCCTCCCGGAACCGGCGAACCCGGAGGGACCTATGAAAGTACCGAAAAAGAAAGCCTTCGTGCCGCAGCACCTGCGCCGCGTGACGCGCCCACGACCCGGGGAAAGGCCGATGAAGGAAGCGGCGGCGGGGCCGCCCCCCGAAGAGATGCCGGAGGTGGACGCCGCCGAAACGTCCGATGCGCCCCTGCCGTCGTTCAAAGACCTTGACCTGGCCGCGCCCCTCGCGCGGGCGGTCGCGGAGATGGGCTTCGAGACGCCGACCCCGATCCAGGCGCGCTCCATCCCCATCCTGCTCGCGGGACGGGACATGATCGGGCAGGCGCAGACCGGCACCGGCAAGACCGCCGCGTTCGCGCTGCCGCTGCTGCAGAAGATCGACCCGAAGCAGGGGCACGTGCAGGCGCTGGTGCTGGCCCCGACGCGCGAGCTTGCCGTGCAGGTCGCGGGCGGCATCCACGACCTGGGCAAGCACACCGGCATGCGCGTGGTCCCCGTCTACGGGGGCCAGCCCATCGACCGGCAGTTCCGCGCGCTCCGCATGGGCGCGCAGGTGGTTGTCGGGACGCCGGGGCGGGTGCTGGACCACCTGCGCCGGGGCTCGCTCTCACTGGACCGGGTGACGTTCTGCGCGCTGGACGAGGCGGACGAGATGCTCGCGCTCGGCTTCCTCGAAGACGTCGAGTCGATCCTCTCGGAACTTCCCGAGGAGCGTCAGATGGCGTTCTTCTCGGCCACCATGCCGCCGCGCGTCGCCGCCCTGATGAAGAAGTTCCTGCGCGACCCGGCTCACGTCTCCATCCAGTCGAGGCGGCGTACGGTCGATACGACCAACCAGACCTACTACGAGGTGCCGCCGGGCAAGAAGCGCGAGGCGCTGGCGCGCGTGCTGGACATGGAGACGCCGGGGCCGACCATCGTCTTCTGCCGCACCCGCCAGGACACGCAGGAGTTGGCCGAGGGGCTGCGGCTGCGCGGCTACGGCGCGGAGCCGCTGCACGGCGACATGAGCCAGACGGAGCGCGACCGGGTGATGCGCCGGTTCCGCGAGGGCCAGGCGGACCTGCTGGTGGCGACCGACGTCGCGGCGCGCGGCATCGACATCGACACGGTCACGCACGTCATCAACTACGACATCCCCTGGGACGTCGAGCAGTACATCCACCGCATCGGGCGTACCGGGCGCGCGGGCCGCACGGGCGACGCGATCACGCTGATCGAGGGGCGCGAGCGGCGTCAGCTCCAGGTCATCGAGCGGGTGATCGGGGCGCGGATCAAGCCGGTTCGGCTCCCCACCGCCGCCGACATCTCGGCGCGGCGGCGCGACCTGTTCAAGGAGTCCCTGCGCCAGGCCCTGGAGACCGGCGCGTTCGACGGCCACCTGGCGACCGTCGAGGAGCTGGCCGAGGAGTACGACTCGGCGGAGGTCGCCGCCGCCGCGCTGCACCTGCTCTGGCAGCAGCAGCACGCCTCGATCAGCCCCGCCGAGTTGGCCGAGGAGATGGCAGCGGACTCCGAGCAGCCCGAGGAGGGCATGGCGCGCCTGTTCGTCGGCATGGGACGCCAGGACGGCCTGCGCCCGGGCGACCTCGTCGGCGCGATCACGAACGAGGCGGGCCTCACCGGGCGCGCCATCGGGGCGATCGACATCCTCGACCGCACGGCGTTCGTGGAGGTGCCGAGCGCGGAGGCCGAAGCGGTCATCCAGGCGCTCGAACGGACGAAGCTGCGGGGCCGCAAGGTCAAGGTGCAGCTCGCCCAGCCGCGGGAAGGCCGCGACGGGCGCCGCGGATAACGACGACGGCGTTAATGGCAAAGGGGTGGGCGTTACAGCCCGCCCCTTTTTCGTCGCCGCCAGCGCCCGGCCAGCCACTCGGCGCCCATCATGAGTCCCCCGGCCGCTGCGAAGACGAGCGTGATGCTGACGGTCAGGAACGCCAGACTGGCCAGGAACGCGAGCGGATACGCGAAGACGCCGATGTCGATGTCCCGTTCGGCGAGCGCGGCGGCCACACGTCCCGCCGCCCTGCCACTGGTGAGCAGGCAGGTGATCGCGATCATGCCGCAGCCGATACGGACGAGAAGCTCCGTCTGACCGTGGTAACGCCCCATCTTCCCCTCCGCTGCCGCCTCGCGGCGGACGCAC
>DATLHN010000519.1:0-2246 GCA_035539875.1 Armatimonadaceae bacterium | reverse complement strand
TGGACGCCGCCGATGCGGATCTGCCGGACGTCCTGGATCGAGTTCGTCGGGCCGACGATGTCGATGAAGCTGATGCGCTGCCCCGCGATGGCCTGGACGCCGAAGTAGCTCTGGCCGTTGCCGGACGTGAACGTGCCGGTGGTCGTCGCCCCGTTGTCCTCGGTCACGATGACGTTGAACGGGACGCCGCCGCTCAGGAAGATCGGGTTCGCCTCGAACAGCGAGAAGGTAGTACCGGAGGCGAGCGACGTGCGGAGGGACGTGTACGCCCCGTCCACCGCGGCGATCCGCGCCTGGCCGTTCGCGGGCGTGGTTAGGTTCTCGGGCAGCACGGGCTGCGTAAAATTCACCAGCGAGTCGGTCTGGTTGGTCGTGCCCTCTATGGTCGGGCCGACCTGGTTCGAAACGAGCAGCACGTTCTCCTCGGGCTGGATGCCGCCGGGAGAGTTGTAGAAAATGATGTCCGCGCGGGCGGGCGCGGACGCGAGGGCGATCAGGCCGAGCGCCGCCGTGGCGGCGGCAGCGAAAGCCGCGGGCGTGACGCCGGCCCCGCGCCGCGTCCGCGTCGAATGATTACATACCGTCATAGGGTCCTTCTCCATCTCCCCGAACGAGGCAATTCCTGGCAATGCGCGCCGCGCCCTCGGGCGCGCACCGTATGCCCGTATTTCCACCACCCGTATTGTTTCCAGATTCGGCGCGGACTACGCGCGTCACGGGTGCGGCATAATACCGGGAAATGTAGGGGGAATCGGAGTTTGTCAGGCGGGAGCGGCGTTCACGACGTCGCCGCCGACCGCGCGGGAGAAGGGAATCCGGGCCGGAGGCGGCGCGCTGCCCATTTCCAGGACGACGCGGGTGCCGGTCGGCCCCGTGTGCAGGTAGGCCACTTCGGCGAACGAGAGCAGCTGGTACCAGCCCTGCCCGGCCGAATCGGCCGTGGAGTATCCCTGCTTCAGGGTGGAGATCGGGAGCCGGTCGAGGGGGATGCCCCCGCCCGAGTCCTCCACCCACACCTGCACCCGGTCGCCCGCGCGGTAGGCGCGCACGGTCCCGCCGCCCGCGTGCGTGAGCGCGTTCATCGCCGACTCGTGGACCGCGGACACCAGGTCCTGCGTCCGCGAGGGGGAGAACCCGGCGGACTCGCAGAGCCGCTGCACCATGCGGCGAACCCCGCGCAGGTCCGCGGGGGTGGACACGCGCTCCTGCTTTGCGGCGGGCGCGAGCGGCGCCGGGAGGTCGCCCTCGGAAGTGCAGAGGCGCAGCACGCCGCCGGTGGCGGCGTCCAGGATGTCGCGCAGCCACGCGCGCTGCTGGTCCAGGGTCGCCTTCTGGGTGAGCAGAGTTACCGGGAGCGATACCGCCTGGGGCAGCAGGCGCACGAGACTGATCGCGGTCGCCAGCGAGACGACCGCCGTCACCGCCCGCACGACCCCGTTCAGGCGGTAGACCGGGTTGTAGAACATGAGCGCGTCGAAGAAGTGCGTCCACCCGCAGGCCGTGATGAAGACCCCGTAGAGGCCGAGGAGCAGGATACTGGCGGTGTTGAGCCGGAGCGCCCTGCGGTGGGCGAGGTAGACCCACCCCATGACGATGGGAATCCAGAGGTACGCGAGCCAGGTGACGACGTCGGAAACGAGGTGGAGGCCGACGAGGGACGGACTCCAGACGCCGCAGGACCGGCGCGGCATGAAGTCGTCCCCGCTGGTCAGGTACTGCCAGAAATCCAACGAGGGTCCTCCTGATGGCGTGAATATTCCGCGAATCGACCGTCGGCGCAAGATTCACCGCGTCCGGCTGCTTACCCTCCCGGCCTCGAACACATTATCGGAGGCCGGGCCGGGGAACCGTAGTCACGCCGCGGGGCGCGGCTGCGCCAGGGTCGCGAACATCTCCTCGACCGTCTCGGCGCGCTTCACCGCGTCGAAGTGGGCGAAGTCGCCGTGGCGGTGGGCCATGCTGAGCCACTGCTTCAGCCGCTTGACGACGTAGCGCGACGCGCCCGGCGCGTGCAGCTCGGAGTGCGCGACGAGGCGCTGGAGGTAGGGACGCCAGTCGGCGATGGGGGACGCTTCGGCGTCGTCGGGGGCGTCGGGGACGAGGCCCAGCTCGCGGGCGGCGCGGTGCGAGAGGCGCGGGTCCGCGATCGCGCCGCGGCCGAGCATGAAGTGGTCGCAGCCCGTCACGTCGCGGCAGCGGCGCAGGTCGTCCAGGCTCCAGATGTCGCCGTTGGCGACGACCGGGAA
>DATLHN010000518.1:0-9881 GCA_035539875.1 Armatimonadaceae bacterium | reverse complement strand
GAGCGGGGGAGGGGGCGGGGCGAAGGGCGACGCGACCGGCTGCCGCGGATCCTGCGGCGGCGCGACCGCGCCGCCCTTACGGGCCGCCACCGGCATCTCCTCCGCGGGAGCGGGCAGGGCGGCGGGCCTGGGCTGGTCCGGCATCTGCCGGTGTCGGTCCATGCGCGCCTGGACGCTCTGGACGAGCAGCGGCTCCTGTCGCTTCTGGTACAGGGCGGAGAGACGCTCGTAGTACCAGGGTTCGATGCGGCCCCGGCCCGCCACTACCTCCGCCTCGATCACGCCGAGCAGGGCGACCAGAAGGGTTTCCGCCCGCCCGAAATCCTCGTCGAGGAACATGTCCTCGATGTCTATGATGTAGGTGAGGTAGTGCCGCCCGTGGTAGTAACCCGGCAGGATGTCGGGCTGGCGCGCCCCGACGTCCGACGACTTGTCGCGCATTATGCGGCGGATGGGGCGGTCCTGCGGCTTCGAAAACCAGGTGGAAAGCTCCAGCAGAAACTCCGGCGCGGGTGGGGGATTCTCGGGGCGTCCCGCGGTCAGGACCCGCGCGCCCTTCGCCTCGACGGGCTGGTAGACCCGCTCGATGTACTGGCGCTGCTCCGCCGTAAAGGCCGAATTCCACCAGGACTCGAGGCCGTAGGCCCAGATCAGCCCGCGCCCGCCCGCCTCCTGCGGCGCGGGCGAAGGGTTCTGGTCGTCCGGTCGTCGCTGGCCGAAGGGCAATCGGATTCGCATCGAAATAAATACAACCCCTTTTGGATACTGTAACTCGTTATAGTGCCATTTCCAGTATACGTCGAGGGCTCGTGTATGTTACAGGTTTTTGGACGGGCCGATTTCCGGGGTCAGATTCCACGCCTCCGCCGCAACGTCCAGTGTGCCCCCGCGCACGTTCACGCAGAGTGTGATCCGGTCGGCGGCGGCGTTCCAGTAGTGGCGCTGCGTCCAGCAGACACGACCGCCGACGAAGACTTCCAGAACGGACCCGTCCAGAAAGAGGCGGAGGTCCAGCGGCTCTCCGGACGCCTCCACGGGCGCCGATCCGATGTCCCGGTGCGTGCCGGTCGCGTCCGAAAAGGCGAGGCCGAAGACCGGCGATTCGGTTTCGATGTCGGCCGTCGGTCGGGTCACGCGGAGTGTCACTTCCGCCTGAAGCGGAAGTTCCACCAGCGGAACGCTGTCGTCCGCCGTCGCCGCGGCCGGGGCGGACGTGAACCGCCGCGATAAGCGGAAGTACGGCTGGCTCCCGGCGCGAAGCGCGGAGAGGTCCGGCGCGGGCGCGAACCGGGGGTGGCCGTCCGGCCCGACGGTGACGAGCCGCGGGAGAGAGAGCACACCGCTCCAGCCCGCCGCCGCCTGCTCCTCCACCGGCCGCTCCTCGCGCAGCCAGCCGAACAGGACGCGCGCCCCGTCCGGCCCCACGCACGACTTCCCGGCGTAGAACGCCCCCGTGTCACAGGGAGCGAACGCGTCCCGCTCGAAACGCATGTCGCCCGTCAGGCGGCCCGTGTGCCACCACGTCCGGTCGCGCGACGTGAGCAGCACCCACCGCCGCTCCGCGCTGCCGTCGCCGAGCGGGAAGAAGTCCGGGCATTCGAAGTCGTGGCCGGTGCGGCGGTCGCCGACGAAGAGCGGGCAGAGGTAGGTCCACCGCTCCAGCGAGGCGTCGTCGGCGCGGTACAGGAACGCCACGCCCCCCTCGCCGCCGGGCAACTCGCCGCCGACGACCATGTAGACGCTGCCGTCCGGACCGTCGAAGACCTGCGGGTCGCGGAAGCAGGCTCCGTACCCCTCGGGCGGGGCGGCGATGATCGGCTCTGCGCGCGGTTTGCTCCAGGTGACCAGGTCGTCGCTCTCGGCCACACACTGCACCTGGGTGAACGGGTCCTTCAGCCGCGGTATCCCCGTGTAAAGCGCGAGGAACTTTCCGTCCGCCGGTCGGCGCGTCACGCACCCGGTCCAGACCCCGTCCTGGTCCGCGCCACCGGGAGTCGGCGCGAGCGCGACAGGCATAGTCTCCCAGTGGATCAGGTCGCGGCTCACGGCGTGTCCCCAGTGCATGTCGCCCCAGACCGCCGCGTTCGGGTTGTGCTGGAAGTAGACGTGCCACGCCCCGTCGTGCCAGAAGGGGATGGGATCGTTCATCCAGTTGTCGGTGGTGAGGTGGTAGCGCGGGCGATTCGGGTCGGTATGGCTCATGGCAGGCACTTCGCCGCCGTTCGCGGTTCGACCTCCGGGACGGCGCAAACCTTACTTCGCCGAAAGGCCGGCAGCGACCGCGAGTTTCTGAACGTAAACTTCGAGCGAATGTTCGGTCTCGATCAGGCGGCGGGCGTTCTGTCCCATGGCGCGTGCCACGTCGGGATTGTCGATCAGGTAGCAAATGCGGTCCCGAAGCGCATCGGCGTCCTGCGGGGGAACGTAGAAACCCGTCTCGCCCTCGACAATATAGTCGCTGTGTCCGGAGATGCGGGTCGTGATGACCGCCTTGCCCATCGCCATCGCTTCCACGATCACGGCGTACCCGCAGGCGTGGACCGATTCGTAGAGCGGCACCACGACGAACGATGCCTCCGCGTACGCCTCGCGCAGCCCGACGTAGTCCCCTGCCGAGGCGACCGTGACGTTCTCCGGGAGCGTCTGCCCCTCGATGTCGATGCCCGTCCGGAACCACGCACTGTCGGCGGCGATGCGAACGTCGACGTCGAGCCCGCGCGCGGCGGCGACCAGGGAGCGATAGTCGCGCTTCGCCGTTCCGGCGGAGAGGAGTACGGGACGCCGCGCCGCGGCCGGTCCTGCTTCGGCAGGGCGCGGGGTGAAGAAGCGGGTGTCCACGCCGTAGCCGCAGTTGAGCGCGCCCGATTCGGGGATGCCGTGCTGCTCGATCAGCCGTCGCTGCAGCGCTTCGGAGAGGCAGAGAAAGCGGACGTTCGGCGCGCTCCGGAACAGTCTCGCCACGTCGCCGAACTTCTTCGACCCGAAGTAGGACCCGTGGGTAATGATGTTGACGCCGCGCCCGTTCGGGCGCAGCAGCCGCTGAAGCATCGCGAAGGGCAGTCCGACGTCCTCGCCGGTCGTCAGGACCGTGGACCACCTTCCCGGCCCAAAGGGCGCGAGCAGCGCCATGCCCAGATTGGGCCGCTTGCGCAGGAGCCTTTCCTGAACCGGTCGCAGCGCGGGCGGACAGAATTCGCCGGCATTGTCAAACCCGACGACTTCCAGCCCGAACTGCTGCTGAAGACACAGGTACTCGACGCGGGGGTGGCATCCGCGGGCGATCTTCTCCGGCAGGTCGTGTCGCCGGTCGCCTCCGAACAGTAGCGCCCCGGGGTGGGGACTTTCAGGCTGGCGCATCAAAGGAGATTATAGACCGGCGTACCCGCTCTCTCCAGTCCGCATCGCCCGACGCGTCCCCACAGTGTCATGACCGCTCCTCCGGGCAGGAGTAGTCAACACCATCATGGCAGGCATACGCGGTGCGGGCGGGGATGTTGTAAAGATCCCGCTCGGGGTAGCGCAGGGCGGTCAGCGCGCCGCCGAAGACGCAGCCGGTGTCCAGGTTGATGGTGTTGTTCACGAACGGCACGGCGACGTAGCGGCGTCCCGAGGCGGCATCCTCCCGCCATTCCAGGTGAGGGTGCGGGGTGTGGCCGTAGGCGATCAGCGGCGTGCCGCGGTAGTCGCGCGCCCAGTCGTAGCGGATCGGCTTGTTCGTGCCCTCCTCGAACCCGCGCACGTCCCCGTAGAGCGTGAACTGCTTGACGTGGCCGCCCGTGCCCCCGATAAGCTCCTCGCGGATGCCCGCGTGCGCGACGACGAGCATTCCGCCGTCGAGGACCAGGTGCGTCGGCGCGGCGGCGAGGTGGGTCAGGACGTCCGTGACGAGCGTCCTTCGCTCGGCGTCCGGGAGAGCGTTGATCTGCTCCTCGGTGAGGGCAAGGCCGTGCGTCCGACTGACCCGGTTGCCGCGCAGCATGCGGAACAGCTTGTCGTCGTGGTTGCCCGGGGCGAACAGGGCGAGGCTCTGCGCCACCATCCGCGAGACGGCGCGCAGCACGGCGGGGGAGTCCGGGCCGCGGTCGGCGAGGTCGCCCACGAATACCGGGATTCGCCCCTCCGGGTGGCGCGGCAGACCGTCCTTCGGGTCGGGGACGTACCCCAGCGCGCCCCACAGGTCGGAGAGTTCCGGCCAGCAGCCGTGGACGTCGCCGATGACGTCGAACCGCGCGCCCTCCTCCGGCGAGCGGCCGAGGACCGGGCGCGCGCGGTCGATCTCGCCCGCCGCGAGGACGCGGTAGCCGGACAGCGACGCGTCGCGGGCGATTTCGCGCTTGGCGTTCTCGAAGGTGGCGAACTGGCGGCGGATGACCGCCTCGCCGACGCGCCGCTCGTCGCGCAGGGCGTCCCGTCGGACGCACTCCTCCACGGGAACGTCGAGCGCGAGCGCGAAGACGGGGACGTGATGCCGCCGCGCGATGTCCACGATCTTCGAACGGGCCGAGGGCTTGAGGCCGGTCGAGTCTACCACCGTGAACCGCCGGTGCTTGAGCCGCAGGTCGAGCCAGTAGTGCAGCAGCGCGAAGGCGTCCTCGTTGACCGACTGCGACGCCTCCGCGTCCACGATCATGGCGCGGCACCGGTCGGAGGCGAGCACCTGGGTGGGCTGAAAGTGCCGCGCGGCGAACGTGGACTTGCCCGAGCCCGACGGCCCGACCAGGATCAGGACCGCGGACGCGGGGTAAGACAGCGTGACATCTTCGTTTCGGGTAGGCATTGCGCAGATTCTATCGCGCGAGGCCCCCGATTTGTTGAAGAACCGCGTCGCTCGCGGCGGTCAATCTAGGCGGGTGATGGGGTAGCCGCGCGAGCGCAGGCTTTGCTCGATCTCGCGGATGTGGCCCTCGTCGCGCACTTCCAGGAGCATTTCGACGCCGGTCTTGCCGTACTCTACCGCGGGCGAGATGCGGTTGTGCGTGACCTCGATGACGTTTCCGCCCGCGTTCGCCACCGTGTCCAGCAGGCGCGCGAGGCCGCCGGGCTTGTCCGGGCAGGCGGTGAAGAAGTGGAAGTAGCGGCCCGCGCGGATCATGCCCCGCTCGATCAGGTCGGCGAGGAAGCGGACGTCGATGTTGCCGCCGCAGAGCAGGGCGACGGTGTTCCCGTGCGCGAGGTGCGGGTGTTCGAGCAGCGCCGCGAGCGACGCCGCCCCGCTCGGCTCGACGATGACCTTGGCGCGGGTGATGAGGAGCAGGATCGCCTCGGCGATGCGCTCGTCGGACACCGTTACCACGTCGTCGGCGTACCGCTGGATGTAGGCGAAGGTCCGCGGCGACGGCGACTTGATCGCGATGCCGTCCGCGATCGTGTTCACCGGTTCGTCGCGGGTGAGGAGGCGGCCCGCCGCGAACGACTTCGCGGCGTTGTCCGCGCCCTCCGCCTGGACGCCAATGACCCGGCAGGAAGGGCGCGCCTCCTTGATCGCGGTGGCGACGCCGGCGAACAGGCCGCCGCCCCCGATGGGGACGAGGACCGTGTCGACCTCCGGCAGGTCCTCCAGAAGCTCCAGGCCGAGCGAACCCTGTCCGGTGATGATGCCGTCGTCGTCGTAGGCCGAGATGAACATCTCGCCGGTCTCGGAGGCGCGCGCCTTCGCGGCCGCGACGGCCTCGTCGAAGTTCGCGCCTTCGAGGACCACCTTCGCCCCGTAGTTTTCCGTCGCCTGTATCTTGGCGATCGAGGCGACGCGCGGCATGAAGACGGTCGCGGGCGTCTCGGCCTCCCGGGCGGCCAGGGCGACGCCCTGCGCGTGATTGCCCGCGGACGCGGTGACGACGCCTATCTGACGCTCCTGCGGCGTCAGCGTGCTGATCTTGTGGGTCGCGCCGCGGATCTTGAACGAGCCGGTGCGCTGGAGGTTCTCCATCTTGAGATAGAGGGTCGCGCCGCGCACCGGGCACCCCGCCCGTTCGGCGATGCTCATCGACGTGTAGAGGGGGGTGCGCCGAACGCGCTCGCGAAGGACGCCCGCGTACGCTTCCCGCATCTGCGCCGCCGACACCATCGTCGGGGTCTCCTGGTCTTTCTGGGGCATGGAGTTTACGTGGGTCAGGGTTGGAGGGAACTCATCGCGCTGAGGACGATCTGGTCGTCGGTCTCGTCTTCGGCGAGGGAGAACAAGCGCTGGGCATTCCCGAACAGGATGCGGCCCCGGTCCTCCGCCGAGAGCTCGGTCTCGAACAGCATCGAGATCACGGCGGCCGGGTCCGTCTCCGGCGCCCCCGAGGCGAAAAGCAGCTTCCGGACGCCGGCAAGTGCGTCCGCCGCGAAGTCGATCTTCTCCGGGCAGAGCGCGCCGGAGACGTCGAGCATCAGGTTCGTCGGCTTCGCCGCGAGCATCACCGACTCGCGCCATTCGTCGCACCCCATACCGGAGGCGATGATCTTGACCCCGCTGAACGTCTGCGCGATGTTCACCGTCTCGTACATGGCCGCGGCGTTAGGGGTGTAGATCAGCAGCGGTCGTGAGTAACGCAGGAAGACCTTGACGATATCGCCCGCGTCCCGGGCGGTGACGGGGCGGCCGGTGTGGGGGTCGGGGTAGAGGGCCGCGCCCACGAACCGCTCGCCGAGGTCGCCGAGCAGGTACTGGCGCATCTGCGCGATGGCGTCGGAGAGGCGGGCGGGGTTCACGACGAGCCACCCCTTCAGGTCGACGTCGTCGCCGCCGTTCTCGGTCACCACCCGGGCCAGCGCGTCGTTCCCCTCGACCGGGTCGAAGAGGCGGGCCGGTCGGGAGGCGAGGAACGCCTGCCCGATACCGCGTGCCTTCAGCGTGGCACGGATCTGCGCGTCGTCCGACCAGTTGGGCGCGGTGGGCGTCGCACCCCAGCCACAGTGGACGTCGATGAACCTCGGCTCGCTGCTCATGCGGCTACCCCCAGCATCCGGCGCGCGTTCCCGCCAAGCACTTGCGCCTGCTCTTCCGGCGATATTCCCGACAGCCGCACCAGCGCCAGGGCGGCGCTCAGCGACTCCCCGACGACGCCCGAGGCGAAGAAGATGCGCGGCGCGCCGAGCTGCGACACCGCGAACTGGACCTCGCCGACCCCGCGCATGCCGTGGGTGGTCAGGCCGATCCGCTCGGACGAGCGTGCGACCGCCAGGGCCTCCACCAGCGTGTCCCCGGTGACCCCGGACAGAAGAACGGGGCCGCCGCTCCACGATAGCTCGCGCAGGAGTGCGCCGACCGCGGTCGCCTCGCCCAGGCGCTGCGTCTGGACGAGCACCGGGACGTTCTTCGGGAGCGAGGCGAAGAGGGCGGTCGCCGGGGCGAAGGGGAGGGGCCAGTCCTGAGTCGTGGGCAGAAGGCAGACGAGGCGCGCGCCCGAAAAGTCAGGTCCGCCGGTGGTCAAGTAGGACCGCGGGTCCGCGACCGCCCCGGGAACCAGCACGAGGTCATCGCCGGTTGCGGCGGCGCAGGCGGCTACCGTCTCGCGGTTGCCCGCGCCGCTGTCGGCGTGGATCGCGCGGGTCGAGAGGGCGACCGCTCCGCCCACCTTCTGCCGCAGCAGGGACTGCTTTAGCGCGTCAATGCCAGAAGCGCCGCCGCGCGGCGGGACCGGGCCGAAGATCGTATACAGGTCGAACGGGGAGTTCGGATCAGGCACGGGCAAGCTCCACGGCGCGGCCGAGGCGCGTCAGCACGCGCTCCCGTCCCAGCACCGCCATCATGTCGAACAGGCTCGGGCCGACCTCCCGGCCCGACACGGCGACGCGGACGGGGTGCGTGATGTCGCCCCGCTCGCGCCCGTGCTTCGCGCCGACCTCGCGCGTGACGGCTTCGATCGCCGCCGCGTCCCACGCCGCCGCGTCCATCAGCGCCGCGCCCAGGTCAGATAAGTATTCCGCCGCGCCGGGCTGCTTGAGCCACTTCGCGACGCCCTTCTCGGCGTACTCCGGCAGTTCGCGGAAGAAGAAGTCGGCGGCCTCCGGAGCCTCCGCAAGGGTCTTGAGCCGCTCCTGCTCCAGCGACAGCACGTCCGCCGCGTACTTCACGGCCGCGT
The DNA here is from genome assembly GCA_035539875.1 of Armatimonadaceae bacterium. Classification (GTDB taxonomy): domain Bacteria; phylum Armatimonadota; class Armatimonadia; order Armatimonadales; family Armatimonadaceae; genus CALEKU01. The sequence continues at coordinate 1,815 of DATLHN010000518.1, read as the reverse complement.
CGTCCGCGTCCGCGGGCAGCAGGCCCGCCTTGGCCAGGAACGGCAGGGCGCGCCGCGCGAAGGTCTCCGGCGTGAACGATCGCAGGTAGACGCCGTTCATCCAGTCCAGCTTCTCGGCGTCGAATTTGCCCGGCGATGCCGAGATGCCGTCGATGCCGAACTTCGCGATGATCTCGTCCGGGGACATCACTTCGGTGTCGTCGCCGGGCGACCAGCCGACCAGCGCCAGGAAGTTGACCAGCGCCTCCGCGACGTACCCCTCGTCGATGAACTCGCGGACCGACTTCGCGCCGTGCCGCTTCGAAAGCTTCTTGCCGTCCGGGCCGAGCACGCTGGGAGTGTGGACGAAGACCGGCGGCTCCCAGCCGAGCGTCTGGAAGAGGCAGAAGTGTTTGGGCGACGACGACAGCCACTCCTCGCCGCGCAGGGCGTGAGTGATCCGCATGTCGTAGTCGTCCACCATCGCGGCCAGGTGGTAGGGCGGGAAGCCGTCCGCCTTCAGGATGACGAAGTCGTCCTGCGTCGCGGCGTCCCAGATCGTCTCCCCGCGCAGGGCGTCGACCGTCCGGATCGGCCCCTCAATCGGCATTTTAAGGCGGACCACGTACTCCGCGCCGTCCTCGGCCCGCTTGCGCGCCTCGGCGAGGGGGACGTCGCGGTAGCGCCGGTTGTAGAGGAACGGCTCGCCGCGCATCTGCGCGGCGGCGCGCATAGCCTCTAGCTCCTCCTTCGTCTCGAACGCGTAGTACGCCTTGCCCGCGTCCAGGAGCGAATCCACGACCTCGCGGTAGCGCGGAAGCCGCTGCGACTGGAAGTAGGGGCCGTGCGCGCCGCCGCTCTCGGGCAGTAGGGCGGGGTCCACGGGCCCGTACTTCGCCGCGTCGAGCGCGGCGACGGACGCCCGGTCCGGCCCCTCGTCGTAGTCCATTCCCATCAGGCGCAGGGACTCGATGATGCTTTGGAGCGAGCCGGACACGAGGCGGTTCTGGTCCGTGTCCTCGATGCGCAGGAGGAACTGCCCGCCGTGGTGACGGGCGAGCAGGTAGGAGAACAGCGCGGTGCGGAGCGCGCCGATGTGGAGGAAACCGGTCGGACTGGGGGCGAACCGGGTCCGTACCGGTCGGTCTGATGCAATCGATTCGATGGGTGTCATCGTTTGGCTATCTTAGCATACCCCGTGGGGCGGTACAATAGCGCGTCATGGACGGCGCGGCGGAAACTGACTTTACCGAAACCCTTACGCGGGCGTGCGCGGCGATCGGCGTGCCGCTCGACGCCGCGCAGGTCGGCGCGTGCCTGCGCTTCGCCCGACTGCTGCTCGAAACCAACGAGCGGACGAACCTCACCCGCATTACCGCGCCCGCCGAAATGGCGGTCAAGCACTTCGCGGACTCGCTGACCGTACTGCGCGCGGTCCCGGACCTGCCCGAAGGGGCGCGGGTCGCGGACGTCGGCACGGGCGCGGGCTTTCCCGGCGTCGTGCTCAAGATCGCGCGTCCCGACCTTCGTATCGTCCTCATCGATTCGCTCGCTAAACGTCTGTCGTTTCTGGAGGGCGTCACGACGGCGCTCCTGCTGAAGGATGTCTCCCTGGTTCACGCGCGGGCGGAGGACGCCGGCCGTGATCCGTCCCTGCGCGACCGCTGCGACCTCGTCACCGCGCGCGCCGTCGCCGCGCTCCCGACGCTCCTGGAGTGGTGCGGCCCCCTCGCGCGTCCCGGGTCGGGAAGGTTCGTCGCCATGAAGGCGGGCGGCGTTGACGAGGAGATCGCCGCCGCCGCGACCGCCTCCGCCGCGTTACACCTGCGCCTAGAC
>DATLHN010000517.1:0-12559 GCA_035539875.1 Armatimonadaceae bacterium | reverse complement strand
GGTCGAATTAGAAAGCGCGATTCAGGAACCATGCACGAGCAGCCGCAACTTCTGTATAAGCATCGCCAGGTCCCGGGCATCCACACGCTGGACGTCTGGGTGAAGCACGACGGCTACAGCCGCTTCAAGAAGGCGCTGGGGATGACGCCGGAGCAGATCATCGACGAGGTCAAGGCGTCGGGTCTGCGCGGGCGCGGCGGGGCCGGCTTCCCGACGCACATCAAGTGGAGCGCGGTGCCCAAGAACCGCGACGCCGAGCACTACCTGGTCATCAACGCGGACGAGGGCGAGCCGGGTACCGCGAAGGACCGGGACATCATGAACGGCGTCCCGCACCTGCTGATAGAGGGCTGCCTGATCGCGATGCGCGCCATCCGCGCCTCCAAGTGCTATATCTACATCCGCGGCGAGTACGTCGAGCCGTGGCAGGCGGTGCAGCGGGCGGTCAACGAGGCGTACAAGGCGGGGTACCTCGGCCGGAACGTCCTCGGCAGCGGCGAGGACTACGACATCTACACCCACCTCGGGGCGGGGGCCTACGAGTGCGGAGAAGAGTCCGCCCTGATGTCGTCGCTCATGGGAGAGCGCGGCATGCCGCGCATGAAGGCTCCCAGCGCGCCGCTCCCGATGATTTCCGGCGTGTGGGAGCGCCCGACGGTCGTCAACAACGTGGAGACGATCGCGGCCGCGGTTCCCATCGTGGAGATGGGCGGCGCGGAGTACGCCAAGGTCGGGTACGGGTCGCCGCGCTCGCGCGGGACGAAACTCTACTCTGTCAGCGGGCACGTGAACAAGCCCGGCATCTACGAGGTCGTGCTCGGGACGCCGTTCAGCGAACTGCTCGCCATCGCGGGCGGCGTGCGCGACGGCCACACGCTCAAGACGTACATCCCCGGCGGCTCCTCAATGGGGTTCGCCCCGCCGACCCCGCTGGACTACCCGTTCGACTACGAGGGGGTCCCGGCGAACACCGGCACGCTCGGCCTCGGCTCGGGCGGCCTGATCGTCTTCGACGAAACGACCCCGATCGTGCCGGTGACGAAGCGCCTGGTGGACTTCTACCACCACGAGTCCTGCGGCAAATGCACGCCCTGCCGGGAGGGCATCGACTGGCTGAGCAAGATCTACCAGCGGCTGGTGGACGGCGCGGGGCGCGAGCAGGACCTGGACCTCGCCCTGGACATCTGCGACAACATCTGGGGCAAGTCGTTCTGCGCGCTCGGCGACTCCGTGGTATACCCGGTGCGGACCTCCATCAACCTGTTCCGGGACGAGTACATGAGCTACATCAAGACCGGGCGCGACCTCGTGGCGGCGTAGGCCGGTAACGATTCCGGACGGATACATAACCGTGGCAAACACCGAGAAGAATAACCAGGACAAGCACGACACGACCGAGATCCGCGGCGCGCAGACGAACGCCGCGGACGCCGAGAAGGCCCCGCGCCGGAGCAAGCAGCAGCAGGCCACGGAGCAGAAGATCGCGGAGGGCTCCGCGTCCGCGACCCAGGGTCAGGCCAAGCAGGCTCCCACGGGTCAGCCCGCCGAGGGCGCGCCGCGCGCCGAAGAGGACACGACGCGCAAGGAGCGGGACCGGACGCCGCTCGAAAAGACGGACGCGAAGACGGTAGAGACGCAGCACGAGGCCGCCGAGGCCGCGGGCGCGAAGATGCTGAAGGTCACCGTGGACGGCGTGGACGTCGAGGTGCCGGAGGGGACGCTCGCCATCGAAGCGTGCTTCCGGGCCGGTGCGGACGTGCCGTACTTCTGCTACCACCCGCGCCTGACCAGTGTCGGTGCGTGCCGCATGTGCCTGGTGAACATCGAGCTGGAGATGTTCGGCTCGCGCGCCAGCCGCATCCTGACGTGCTGCACCGTGCCCGTCACCGACGGCATGGCGATCAAGACCAGCACTCCGGACGTTAAGAAGGCGCAGAACGGCATGCTGGAGTTCCTCCTGGCGAACCACCCGCTGGACTGCCCGATCTGCGACCGCGGCGGCGAGTGCCCGCTCCAGAACATGACCGTCGCCTACGGCCCGCCCACCTCGCGCTTCATCGAGGAGAAGCGCCACTTCCCGAAGGCGATGCCCATCTCCGACTACGTCGTCCTGGACCGCGAGCGGTGCATCCAGTGCATGCGCTGTACCCGGTTCTGCGAGGAGATCGGCGGCGACGGCCAGCTCGGCATCCTGAACCGCGGCTCGAACGCCGAGATCGGGACGTTCTTCGGTCACGACTTCTCCTCGAACTTTTCCGGCAACACCATCGAGATCTGCCCGGTAGGCGCGCTGACCTCGCGCACCTACCGCTTCGCGGGTCGGCCCTGGGAGATCAAGTCCACGGACTCGATCTGCTCGAAGTGCGGCAACGGCTGCAACGTCGCGGTCCAGACCCGCCTCGGCGATCTGGTGCGCATCAACGGGCGCACCAACGAGGCGGTCAACGAAGAGTGGACCTGCGACCGGGGCAAGTTCGGCCAGTACTACGTCAACGACGAGAAGCGCCTGACGGCCCCGCTGATGAAGGTGGACGGCGCGTTCCGGGAAGTCTCCTGGGACGAGGCGCTGCGCGCCATCGCCGAGCGTATCCGCGCCGTCAAGGCGGAGAGCGGGCCGGACGCGATCGCCGCGGTCGGCTCCACCCGCTGCACGGTCGAGGAGAACTACCTGCTTGGGAAGATGATGCGGAGCCTGGTCGGGACGAACAACATCGCCCACCAGATGTCGCCCTACCCGTTCGAGCCGATGCAGACCGGCATCGCCGACCTGGAGACGTTCAATACCATCGTCTCGGTCGGAATGAAGCTGGACTTCGACCAGCCCATCGTCTACCTGCGCGTCTACAAGGCGGTGCGCACGAACGGCGCGAACTGGGTACAGGCGCAGACGCTGGACGCGTCGGTCGAGAAGGCGCTAAGTGCCGCGGGCGCGGGCGCGGTCCTGCTGGTGCCGCACACGCTCGGCCTCGCGGAGATCGCCCGCGCCAAGGAACTGTGCGCGCGTGCCGGGGCGAAGTTCAACCTGCTCCTGCCGGACTGCAACTCCTGGGGCGCGCCGCGCGCCGGGGCGTCGCCCGACCTGCTGCCGGGCATGAAGACGTTCGCCGAGGCCCGCGCCCACGTCGAGAAGATGTGGGGCGCGCCGCTCCCGACTGCCCCCGGCCGCGGCGGCGATAACCTCTTCGAGGCGTGCGTGGGAGGCGCGGTGCGGGTGCTTTATGTCATGGGCTCGGACCCGGCGCAGAACTTCCACGACCCGGGCCTCGCGAAGCGCGCGCTGGAGGCGGCCGAGTTCGTCGTCGTGCAGGAGTTGTTCCTGACCGAGACGGCGCAGGCGGCGGACATCGTCCTTCCGGCGGCGTCGTTCGCGGAGAAGGATGGGACGTTCGTCAACATCGAGGGGCGCGAGCAGAAGATACGCCAGGCGCTCCCGCCGCGCGGCGACTCCCGGCCCGACTGGCGCATCCTCGCGGACCTGATGGCCCGCCTGGGCGCGCCCGCGCCCTACTTCTCCGCGCGCGACATCTACCGCGAGTACTCGCGCGCCATTCCGAAGACCGAAGCCCTGGTGACGGCGTAGGAACCGATGGAAACCCTATTCGACAGCGAAATCTGGAAGCAAATCTTCGTCTACTCGGTGGCGATCCCGGAACACCCGGACATCACCTGGTGGGCGCACGTGGTGCGCTCGGTCCTGCGGCTCGCCGTGGGCATCGGGTTCGTCCTGACCATCGTGCCGGGGCTGATCTGGCTGGAGCGCCGCCTGCTCTCGTGGTGGCAGGGACGCCTGGGGCCGAACCGGGTCGGGTGGCAGGGGCTCGCCCAGCCGATCGCGGACGGAATCAAGCTCTTCTTCAAGGAAGACATCATCCCGACCAACGTCGATAAGACGCTCTACATCATCGCGCCCGCCGTCGCGCTGGCCCCGGTGCTGTATTCGGTGACGGTGCTCCCCTGGAACGGCTCGCCGGACTGGGGCGCGGTCGCGCCGGGCTTGAACATCGGCATCCTGTTCCTCCTGGCGGTCGCCTCGATCGAGGTCTACGGCATCATCCTGGCGGGCTGGTCGTCGAACAACAAGTACTCGCTACTCGGCGGGCTGCGCGCGTCGTCACAGGTCATCTCTTACGAGCTCGGCATGGGCCTCTCGATCATCGCGGTACTGCTGATGCTCGGCACGCTCGGCACGCAGTCGATCGTGCAGGGGTACCCGTTCGACCCGAAGACCGGCAGTGAAGTCTACATCCAGGTGGGCGACGTCCTCAGGAATGGCCAGGGTGTCATCGAGGCGAAGAATCTGACCGCGGGGAGCGCGGTGTCGGGCTACACGGTCTACAAGCACGCGCCGACTTCCACCTTACTAGACTGGAACTTCCTGCGCCTGTTCCCGTTCGGGCTGATCGCGACGTTCGTCTACCTGATCTCGATGGTCGCGGAGACGAACCGCGCGCCGTTCGACCTGCCGGAGGCGGAGACGGAACTGGTCGCGGGCTTCCACACCGAGTACTCCTCGATGAAGTTCGCGATGTTCTTCATGGGCGAGTACGCGAACATGCTGATCGTCTCGGCCATCGCGATCACGCTCTTCTTCGGCGGCTGGCTCGCGCCGTTGGGCTTCCTGAGTCAGCTCCCCGAGGCGACCTGGACCGTCCTGCCGCCGTTCCTGGTGTCGACCCTCAACGCGCTGATCGCCGGGTTCTGGTTCGGCATCAAGCTGTTCCTGCTGATCTGCTTCTTCATCCTGCTGCGCGCGTCCCTGCCCCGCCTCCGGTACGATATGCTGATGAAGTTCGGCTGGAAGGGCATGCTGCCGGTCGCGCTGGTCAACCTGGCCCTGATCGGGACCTCGATCGCGATCCAGAACCGGATCGATCCGGCGGGCACGGCGATCGGCGCGCCGAGCATGGCGGCCTGGTGGAGCGGCCAGCTGATCGCCTGGGGGATCGGGATCGCGCTCGCGCTGGTCCTGCTCGCCTTCAAGGCGGCCCAGTACAACGCGCGCCGCCGCGACGCGAGCTCCACCGCGATCGTCCCGATCCGGCGCGCGCCGGTCGCGACCCCCACCGCGCCGTCCGCCGCCACGCCCGAGATTTAAGCGTCAGAGAGCCAAGAGGATTTAAAGCCGCCATGTCCGATTTCTGGACGGACGTCCGACAGATAGCCTCCGAGGTCAAGGCCCCCTTCGTAGGGCTCAAGACCGTCCTGTTCAAGCTGGGCGAGACGAAGACGACGGTCTCCTATCCGGACTACCGCCGCCCGATGGGCGTGCGCGCCCGCTGGCGGCACGTCCTGAACCGCTACGATAACGGCATGGAGAAGTGCATCGGGTGCTCGCTGTGCGCGGGCGCGTGCCCGGCGAACGCCATCCTCGTGGTCGCGGACGAGAACACGGACCGCGCGCGCTTCTCGCCGGGCGAGCGCTACGCGGTGCGCTACGAGATCAACATGATCCGCTGTATCTACTGCGGCTTCTGCCAGGAGTCGTGCCCGACCGGCGCGATCGAGCTGAAGGATCAGTACGAGCTGGCGGAGGACAACCGCGCCGCGCTGATCTACACCAAAGAGATGCTGCTGGTCCCGGACCCGAACCGGGAACGCGTCGATTGACAAGGCAGTTCGCGTCTGCTAAACTCCTTGCGGCGCGCCGCTCCCCGTCTGAAGACTTTCGGGGAGCGGCGATTTGCCGAAAGAACGGGCGGCCCCAGGCGGTCGCCGGGATAACCTGAAACAAACCGATATGCCGCCGCTTCCTGATCCGGAAACCGTCAAACAGGCCGTCCTGCCGTTCCTGGCTCCGCAGGTCCTGCTCTTCCTGACCTTCGGGTTCGGGGCGCTGGTCACGGCGATCGCGATGGTGCTCCACACGAACCCCATCCGCTCGGCCCTGTTCCTCGTCCTGAATCTGTTCGGCGTCGCCGTCCTGTACCTGCTCCTGCACGCGTACTTCCTGGCCGCGGTCCAGGTCATCGTCTACGCCGGCGCGATCATGGTCCTGTTCCTGTTTGTCATCATGCTCCTGAATCTGGGGAGTCCCGACCGCACGAAGGACGTGCTGCGCTGGCAGCAGCCGGTCGCGGTCGGCGGCGGACTGGTGCTCGCGCTCGTACTGAGCGTCTCCGTCTTCGCGACGCAGAGCCTGCCCCGGCTGGACGCGCAGGGGAAAGCCCCGGTGCGCCTGGTGCCGACCGCCCCCACCGGGATGCAGGCCATGGAGGCGCAGGGGATCTCCCCGGAGGGCATGCCCGTGCCGACGCCCGTACCCGCCCCGGGTGGGGGGGGCGGCGGTGGTGCCGCATCGCCCCCCCCCGGCCTCCCGGAAGAAGAGGAGCCGGTCAGCAAGGCGGCCGACCTGCCGGTCGAGGAGCAGGGGACGGTGCGCGGAATCGGCCTGAACCTCTACGACCCGCGGCAGCCCTGGCTCTTCCCGTTCGAGGCGACCAGCATACTGCTCCTGGTGGCGGTTCTCGGCTCGGTCGTGCTGTCGAAGCGGCGTATGCCGGGCGAGAGCCTGGCGGGGTCGCGCGCCGCCGAGGCGGGACTGGCCGCCGCGAGCACCGCCGACAGCGCTGTCGTGCCGGGCGAGACGCTCCCGGGAGGCAAGGCGTAACCCTATGGAACCGATAGACCCGGCTCTCAACCCGCTGATCCCGGCGAACGGTCAGGTGCCCCTCTCGTGGTACCTCATCCTGTCGGCGATCCTGTTCACGGTCGGTACGGTGGGCGTGCTGGTCAAGCGCAACCCCATCGTCATCTTCATGTGCGTCGAACTGATGCTGAACGCCGTGAACCTGGCCCTGATCGCCTTCGGCCGCTACCTGGGCGACATCGGCGGCCAGATGATCGCGATCTTCGTCATGGCGGTCGCCGCCGCGGAGGTCGCGGTCGGGCTGGGGATCCTCATCAGCATTTTCCGGTCACGCGAGAGCATCAACGTCGACGAAGTCAACCTGATGCAGGGGTAGCCTGCGCGAAGGCCGCGCGCGAACTCGCGCGCGGAGCGCGCGCGGCGTTTTAGGAGCGACAGAGAAGCAAATGGAGCCGACGGCTCACGAAATCGTAAATCCGCTGCTGTGGCTGATCCCGGCCTTTCCGCTGATCGGGTACCTGCTCATCGCCTTCCTCGGGGCGGGCGTTACCCGCTCGCCGAAGCCGGTGATAGGCGCGGACCCGCACGGGCACGGCCACGCCCACGGCGAGGACGCGCAGGGCAAGACCGAGGTGACGGCCGCGCTGGGCGCGGACGACGCCGAGGAGGCGCACCACGTCGACAAAGGCACCCACGCGCCGGAGAACCTCGCCCACCACGACACCGGGCACGGGCACGACGATCACGGTCACCACGAGGCGCAGACGAGTCCCGCCGGGACGAAGCTGATCGGCGGTCTCGCCACCCTCATGGTCCTGCTGTCGTTCGTGCTCTCGGTCATGGTGTTCTTCCAGGTGGCGGCGGGCGGCGGTCACGCGGGCGAGGGCGTGGGGGCGACGCTCGACGTCGCGCGCATCTTCTCTCCTTCCTTCACCTGGATGACGGTTCCCGCGATGGCGGGGCTTCCCGATCTGGACATCTCGTTCCGCCTCGCCGTGGACCCGCTGACCGCGCTGATGCTGCTGGTGGTCACCGGCATCGGGACGCTCATCCACCTGTACTCCACCGGGTACATGGCGCAGGAGAACGGGTACGCGCGCTACTTCGGCTACCTGAATCTGTTTATCTTCTTCATGCTCCTGCTCATCATGGGGTCCAACTTCCTCGTGATGTTCGTCGGGTGGGAGGGGGTCGGTCTGGCGTCGTACCTGCTGATCGGCTACTACTACGAGAAGCGGTCGGCGGGCGACGCGAGCAAGAAGGCGTTCATCGTCAACCGCGTCGGCGACTTCGCCTTCCTCATCGCGCTGTTCCTGATCTACAAGTACTTCGGCACCTTCGAGATGTTCGGGGAGAACGGCGTCCTGACCCGCGCGAAGGCGGGCGACTGGCCGCTGGAGTACCTCGGGACGGGCCTCGCCGCGGTCTCCTTCCTGGTGCCGCTACTGATGTTCATCGGCGCGACGGGCAAGTCGGCGCAGATTCCGCTGTACGTCTGGCTGCCGGACGCGATGGAAGGTCCGACCCCGGTCTCCGCCCTCATCCACGCGGCGACGATGGTAACGGCGGGCGTCTTCATGGTCTGCCGCTCGCACGCGCTGTTCATGGCGTCGCCCGAGGCGATGAAGATCGTCGCCATCGTCGGCCTGATGACCGCATTGCTGGCGGCGACCATCGGCCTGGTGCAGAACGACATCAAGAAGGTGCTGGCCTACTCGACGGTCTCGCAGCTCGGCTACATGTTCCTCGGGGCGGGCGTCGGCGCGTTCAGCATGGCGATGTTCCACGTCACCACGCACGCCTTCTTCAAGGCGCTCCTCTTCCTCGGCTCCGGCTCGGTCATCCACGCGATGCACCACGAGCAGGACATGCGCAAGATGGGCGACCTGGCTAAGAAGATCCGGACGACCTACCTGACGATGTTCATCGGGACGCTCGCCATCGCGGGCATCCCGTTTTTCGCGGGCTTCTTCTCCAAGGACGAGATCCTGCTGAACGCGTTCGCCGGGCCGGAGTTCAACGGCCTCGGCAGCCCGGCGCTCTGGTTCGTCGGCTGGGTCATCGCGGGCATGACGCCCTTCTACATGTGGCGCATGATGGGCAAGACGTTCAAGGGGGAGGCGCGCTACTCGCCGGAGTTCGCGAAGACCATCCACGAGTCGCCCCCTTCGATGACCTTCCCGCTGATCGTGCTGGCCGCCCTCTCGGTGGTCGGCGGCTTCCTGAACCCGGCGGCGCTGGCGGCGTTCGGCGTCCACGGCGACTTTCTGCACACCCTGGAGCACTTCCTGGGGAGCACGACGAACTGGCGCGAGCAGGCGAACCTGCCGCTGACGGTCGGGGAGAAGGCGCACCAGACGGAACTGCTGCTCGTCCTGGCCTCCATCGCGATGGCGGTCGTCGCCTCCCTGCTCGCCGCGAGCATCTACTACCGCCGTGCGAGCGGCAACCTCCTCCCGGAGGCGCGGAAGCAGGGGATGCCGGTCTGGCGCTTCCTTTACAACAAGTGGGGGGTGGACGACCTCTACATCGACGTCTTCGTGAAGGGCGGCAAGCGCCTCTCGAACTGGCTGTGGCGCTTCTTCGACGTGCGCGTCATCGACGGCACGGTGAACGGCATCGCGGGCGGGGTCGCCGGGCTCGCCAACAGCCTGAAGGGCTGGCAGAGCGGCTACGTCCGCAACTACGCGCTCTCGATGCTCGTCGGCGTTATCGTCGTCGTCGTCGGCTGTCTGATCGCCGCCCTGCGGGCGTTCGCCCGGTAAAGACTCGAACATGCAATCGATACTGACGATACTGCTGCTCATTCCGGTGGTCGGCGCGGTGCTCATCGGCCTCCTGCCGCGCGGCATGGCGCGCACCCTCGCGCTGCTCACCGCGGTCGTGACGTTCCTCGCGTCGCTCGCGCTGTTCGGCTATGCGCCGCTGGCGCTCGACGCCAGCGCGGTGACGCCCGCGCAGGCCGCCGGGCAGTTCCAGTTCCAGGAGAACGTGCCCTGGTTCTCGGCGTTCGGCATCTCCTACCACCTCGGGGTGGACGGCCCCGCGATGCTGCTGATCGTCATGACGACGTTCCTGCAGATCTTCGCGGTGCTCTGCTCGTGGGACGCCATCAAGGAGCGCGTCAAGGAGTACTACATCCTCCTGACCCTCCTGGAAACGGCGATGATCGGCTCGTTCTGCGCGCTCGACCTGATCCTCTTCTACGTCTTTTTCGAAGCCTGCCTCGTCCCCATGTACTTCCTGATCGGGATATGGGGCGGCAAGCGGCGCATCTACGCGGCGGTCAAGTTCTTCCTCTACACGCTCGCCGGCTCGCTGCTGATGCTGGTCGCGATCCTCGCGCTGTACCTGAACGTGCGCGGGGTCGTCGGCGGCGCGGGGACGTTCGACTACCTGACGATCAAGAGCGTGCTGGCGGCGAACCCGCTGCCGCTGCAGATGTCGCTGCTGATGTTCGGCGCGTTCTCGCTGGCGTTCGCGATCAAGGTGCCGATGTTCCCGTTCCACACGTGGCTCCCGGACGCCCACGTGGAGGCGCCCACGGCGGGGTCGGTCATCCTGGCGGGCGTCCTGCTGAAGCTCGGCACCTACGGCTTCATGCGCTTCGCCATCCCGCTCTTCCCGGAGGCCGCGCAGCTCTGCGCCCCGTTCATCGTCACTCTGGCGGTCATCGGCATCATCTACGGCGCGCTGGTGGCGGCGATGCAGCGGGACGTCAAGAAGCTGGTCGCGTATTCGTCGGTGTCGCACCTCGGGTTCGTGATGCTCGGACTGTTCTCGTTCGACAGCAAGGGCATGACGGGCGCGGTGCTCCAGATGATCAACCACGGCATCAGCACCGGCGCGCTCTTCCTGATGGTCGGCATGATCTACGAGCGGCGTCACACGCGCCAGATCAAGGACTTCGGCGGGCTCTGGGAGCAGATGCCGCTCTACTCGCGCATCTTCCTGATCGTCACGTTCTCGTCCATCGCACTGCCGCTCACGAACGGGTTCGTCGGCGAGTTCCTGATCCTGGTCGGGTCGTTCCAGACCTTCCCGCTGGCGACCGTGTTCGCCACGAGCGGCGTCATCCTGTCGGCCATCTACATGCTCTGGATGTACCAGCGGGTCTTCTATGGGACGGTGGACAAGCCGGAGAACCGGGCGCTGCGCGACATCAACAACCCGCTCGAACTGGCCTCGGTCGTGCCGCTGGTGATACTCATCTTCTGGCTCGGCATCTACCCGTCGACGTTCACGCGCTACATGGACCACTCCATCGACCTTATCCTGCGCGACGCGCGCGGCGTCGAGCGGGTGCGCTACGAAAACGTGACGGAGAGCGCGCGGACCGCCGCGCCGCGGGCCGCGGCGGCGGAACCGGTACCGGTGAAGGCGGCGTCGGTGCGGTGACGCGGGCCGAGCGGGTACGGGCGGCGCTGGCCGGAGAAACGCCGGACCGCACCCCGTTCGCGCTCTGGCTGCCGCTCCCGCCGGGGGTGACGGACGGGGACGGCTTCGTCCGCGCCGTGCTGGAGTTCGACGAAGCGTACGCGCCCGACCTGCTGAAACTGCCGCCGCCCGCGCCGTGGCCGCTGCCGGAGGGATCGGGGGAGCAGAGACTGAAGGACCTGCGGCGCGTCGCGGAGCTGCTGGGCGGGGACGCCCCGCCGATGCTGGAGACGCTGCCCGCGCCGCTTCCGTGCGCGCGCGCTCACGGCGTCGCGGCGGCGTGGGCTACGGCGGCGATCGCCGAGGGTGGCTGCGCGGGCGCGTTCCTGGTGCGGCCGGAATCGGGGTGGTCGCCGCGGTGGCACCCGGCCCTTGCCGGGCGGCTCCGCGCGGCGGGCGCGTGGTGTCTCGTGGCGCACGCCCACGACGCGCCGGAGGGAGTGCTGCCGACCTGGGCGGACGCCTTCAGCGGCCCGCCGGAGGCGCTGGCGAGTGCTCCGCCGGGAACGTCGCCCATGGGCGGAATCGACGAGCGGCTGATCGCATCGCGGACCGCCGACGAGGTGCGGGCCGAGGCGCGGGCGGCGGTGCGGCGGTACGGAAGCCGCCTGATCCTGGCGCCGGGCTGCACCGTCCCGCCGTGGACGCCGAAGGCGAACCTTCGCGCGATCCGTGAGGCCGCGGAAGCGCCCGAGACCGAGTGACGACAAACGAGTCCGTCCCGCGCACGCGCGAGACGGTGACGATACTTATTTAGAGAGACGACGGACCGAGGATACCGTGAAGGAAACACTGGACGGAATAGCGGCTCTGGCCTCGCCCATCATCGTCATGGTGCTGGGGATGGTCGTACTGCTCATGGACCTGGGCGCGCGGCCGAACAGCGCGCAGCGTCAGCGCATCCTGGTACTGAGCATCGTCGGCCTGGTCGGCGCATTCATCGCGGCGGCGGGCGCCGGTCTGAGCATCGTGACCGTGCAGACCAGCGAGCGTCCCCCCGCGCTTTACTTCGGCGGCGGCATGGTCGGCGACCGGCTGGGCGCGCTGTTCAGCATGGTCCTGTGCGTCATCGCGGCGCTCTCGATCCTGATGTCGGACCGCTACCTGGACGAGAAGGGCATTAACCAGGGAGAGTTCTACGCGCTCATCCTCTTCGCCACCGCCGGGTCGATGATGATGGCCCACGCCTACGACCTGGTGAACATCTTCGTCGGCCTGGAGATCCTCTCGGTCGCGCTCTACATCCTGGCCGGGTTCGCGCGACGCGAACTGCGCTCCGAGGAGGCCGCGGCCAAGTACTTCCTCCTCGGGGCGTTCGCCTCCGGATTCCTGATGTTCGGCACCGCCCTGGTCTACGGCGCGACGGGCATCGCCGTGCAGACGAGCGGCACGATCCTGGAGCCGAACTCTTCGCTGACGAACTTCTACACCATCGCGCAGGTCCTGCGGCAGTCCGCAGAGCAGGGCGTCCCGCTCGCCTCCTCGCCGATCTTCGTCGCGGGCATCGCGCTCCTGATCGTGGGTCTCGGGTTCAAG
>DATLHN010000516.1:0-7834 GCA_035539875.1 Armatimonadaceae bacterium | reverse complement strand
GCTCTGCGACCGCAACGACATCGGCGGCGTCAGCACGCCCTACCACCCGCAGGTCGGCGCGCCCACGATCTTCGTCCACGACGCCCACCCGGGCGGCGTCGGCATCGCGGAAACCGGCTACCGCCTGATCGACGAATGGCTCACCGCTACCCGCACTCTCCTCGAAGAGTGCCCCTGCGCCGACGGCTGCCCCTCCTGCATCCAGTCCCCCAAGTGCGGCAACAACAACGAACCCCTCGACAAGACCGCCGCCGCTCGCATCCTCCATCACATTCTGTCGAAGTAGAGGAGGTTGCCTCCCTGATTTCGAACCTCCTGTAACAAGGAGGCACGTAACAGGACATGGCGGTACCGGAGTTCTACAAGTTCATGCGTCCGACGCTGGCGTTGCACGCGGACGGGCGGGAGTACCACTGGAAGCAGGTAGCAGATGTGGTCATTGCCGAAATGGGCCTGACCGACGACGACCTTGCGGAAATGATCCCGAGCGGGCGCAAGACGCGCGTCCACGACCGCGTGCAGTGGGCGCTGACCTACCTGCGTCAGGCCGGGCTGCTGGAGCAGGCCCGCCGGGGCACGAATCGGATTACCACTCTGGGACGTGACTACTTGAAGTCAGCGCCGCCGGTCATTATGCCGAACGACCTCATGCAGTTCTCTTCGTTCGTGAACTTCCAGACCCGGCAGAAAACGCCCAGCGGAAACGGCAGCATGGGGATGGCTCTTGCAACCGACGATTTGTCAGTCGCGGAGGAGCAAACCCCCGAGGAGGCTATCGAAACCGCGTACCGGCAGCTCAACGAAGCTCTCGCCGCCGAGGTACAGGAACAGTTGAAGGGGCTTTCGCCCGCGCGCTTCGAGTGGCTGATTGTTCAACTCATGCTCCGCCTCGGCTACGGGAGCGCGGCGGAGGACGCGGGCAAGGTGCTGGGGCGCACGGGCGACCAGGGGGTAGACGGCGTCATCAGCCAGGACAAACTCGGCCTCGACAAGATCTACCTCCAGGCGAAGCGCTACACGGAGCAGTCCGTCGGTCGTCAGGAGGTCCAGGCATTCGCGGGCGCGCTGGCGGGTCAACAGGCGGTCAAGGGCGTGTTCATCACCACCTCCACCTTCACCCGCGAAGCGCGCGACTACGCCCGCGCCGCCGCCAACTTCAAGATTTCGCTGATCGACGGCGTCGAACTCGCGCGTCTGATGATCGACCACGACCTCGGCGTGTCGTCGGTACAGCGTTACGATGTCAAGCGCGTGGATTCTGATTTCTTTGCGGAGAGTTAATCCGGTGCGGTGCTGAAAAGGGACGGGACATGAAGTTTTACATCGGGGTGGACTGCGAGGGACCGGCGTGTGTGGTGGGGAGTCCGGGCGGGACGCTCAACGACTCGCGGAACCTCGCGTTCGCCAAACTTCAGGCGACGCGGGAGGCGGACGCCGCGGCGCGGGCCTGCTTCGACGCGGGCGCGACGCAGGTCGTCGTCTGGGACAACCACAACGGCTCCCTGAACCTGGACTACGACCTGCTGGACGAACGGTGCGACATCGCCCTCGGCGTCGGTTTCCGCAACTGCTGGCCGGGTATGGATGACAGTTTCGACGGGGTGCTGTTCGTCGGCTACCACGCCATGGACAGCACCGAAGACGCCGTCATCGCGCACACCAACAGTTCCGCCGCCTACCAGTGGATCAAGGTCAACGGGCAGATGGTCGGCGAACTCGCCCTCCAGTCCGCCGTGGCGGACGCGCTGGGCGGCGTCCCGCCGATCTTCTGCGCGGGCGACGACAAGTGCGCCGCCGAGGCCGCGCGATTCTTCCCCGGCATCGCCACCGTCACCACCAAGACCGCCCACGGCTGGAACGCCGCCGTGAGCAAGCACCCGCGCCGCGCCGCGCAGGATATCTACGACGGCGTCCGGCGTGCCGTTGAGCGGCGCGGAGAAGCGAAGCCCTTCACGTTCCCGTCGCCTCTCACCTACGAGATCCGCTACAAGCGTCTCGAAGCCGCCGAGGCGGCGTCCCGGAACGCGACCCGCGGCGAGCGCGTGGACGCCTACACCGTACGCTGGCAGCTATCGTCTATTCTGGAGCGGCACTGAACCTGCGCGGCGGAATCAGTTCGCCAGTTTTTTGCCGGAGGCGAGGGCGGCCTGGAGGCGGGTCAGGTACTCGGGCGTCAGGGCGAACGTGTAGTGCTTGATCTTGCCGTCCTCTACGACGGCAGTGCTGACGGCCTCGACCGTGCCCAGACCCAGGTTCTTGAACATGTCGAGGTCCAGGCGGTTCGGGAAGCGGACGGTGTTGCCCGTCACCTCCGGCTCGCCGCGCAGCTCCATGTGGAAGTGGCCGTCGGCGAGGCTCTGCTGCCAGTCGCGTATCTCCGCGTGGCCGGTGCGCCGCTCCACCGCGAGGTCGGCGACGGCGTCCTCGGCGAACAGCGCCATCGCGGCGTCCACGTCGTGCGCGTTCTCGGCGGCCAGCAGGGCGTTGATCACGGAAATCGGGTCCATCGGGTTCAACCCTCCTCTGAAGTCTGCGCAATAGGTTCACGCCGTCGGCGATACCCTCCTGCGTCCCGAAAACGAGCGCGGGCGGAGCCAGAAGGCTCCGCCCGTACTTCATCTACTGGTTCGCCACCCCGCCGTCATGGGCACTGATCGTCCTGGACGGTCCACTGGCAGGGAGTGGAGGAGCCGTACTTCTTCCAGCCCGAGTGGCCGTCGCCGTAGAGGACGACGTAGCCGCCGTTGTGGCGGGCGTCCACCTTGGACGGCTCCGCGTCCTTGAACATGTCGGTACGGACGTCCTGCTGGGTGCCGCGCAGGGAGGAACCGTAGGAGTTGGTCGCCGTGGGCGGGCCGCCCGCCATCGCGTCCGTGATGTGGATGGTACCCGCGAGGTCGGCCACGTCAGCCATGGCGACCGCCGTCGTCGTGCCGCCGCCGCCGCCGGGGCCAGCGCCCGCCGCGCCCGCGACCAGAGCGCCCGCAAAGCCGTACTTGAAGTTGTTCGTGTAGTTCACGAAGTTGGGGTACGACTTGCCGTTGTTGGTCACACGACCCGCGATAATGGCGTCCCAGGCCCCGTTGGTAGCGGTGCCGCGGGCAGGAATCAGGTTGCGCCCGTACGACAGCCGATGGATCTTGCAGAAGTTGGTCGTGCTGCCGTCGCCGCCGGAGTTGCCGACGGTGACCGTAACGCCGACGAAGCGGCGGCTCGACGGTGTGACGAAATCGGGGTCTGCCGACTTCGGCGCCTCATCCGCGCCAGGGCAGACGAACACGTCCTGACTCTTCACGTAGGGGTCCAGCATGGTGGGCCACGACATGATTCCTGCCGCGGAGGAACCGGTCGGATACGTCTCCGACGGAACGAACAACTCGTCGTAGTCCTGCGCGTACTGCATTACCGCGAGGCCGATCTGCTTCATGTTCGAGAGACAGGCGGCCTGGCGCGCCTTCTGGCGGGCCTGGGCGAAGACGGGGAACAATATCGCGGCGAGGATCGCTATGATCGCGATGACCACGAGCAACTCGATGAGCGTAAACGCACTTCTGTTGCCGTAAACGGAGGCGGACTGCTTATTCACGGGTCTATTCCTTCATCTGGACAAGAGGCGGATGAGACGAGCACGCGAAGGCGAAGAAGGTGGCGGCGACGGCGGCGTGCGACGCCGGACGACGGGTAAACTCCCCTTGAGTCTGATACGAAAATTTAAATTTTGCCGACCGGGCGGGAACCGCGCGGACGCGCCCCGGTACCTTCTGCCAGAAGGTGAAACACCACGATGCTCCCCGAACTGCGCGACGGATTCGAATCACTTCAGCGGCGAAAGGCCGACCTGATCGCCCGGGTCGCCGCGCTCGACCCCGCGGAGCGTACCGCCGCGCCCGCGCGCGGAGAATGGTCGCCGCTACAGATTGTACAGCATCTTTTGTACGTCGAAGGGTTAAGCGCGGGGCCGGAAGTTGCGCTGCCGCCGGACAGCGCCGCGCGCCCCCGGCCCGGAACCGGGATGCTGGCGAAACTGCTGGCCGCGTCGATGCGCGCCGCCATCCGCCTGCCCTCCCCAGACGCCATCGCGCTCCCGCCCGACGACGGTGCGGACCTGGACGCGCTCGACGCCCGCTGGGGCGCGCGCCGCGAAGACCTGCGCGCGCGGCTGGAGGCAGTCAAGGACCCGGACCGGATGTTCGCGCGGCACCCCATCGCCGGGCCGCTCAGCGCCCGGCAGGTGCTCGACCTGTGCGACTCCCACCTCGTCTACCACCAGAAGCGGTTCCCGAAGGTGGGGCATGGCGGCGCGGCCCGCTCCACGGCCGGGTAGGGGACCGGGCGAGCGGGTACAATTCGGGGTATGGAGAAGCCCGCCGACGCGCCCCCCACCACGACTCCCGAACCACCCATCAACCTCTACCGGCGTCTGCTGCCCTATCTCAAGCCCCACCGGACCGCCATCGTCAGCGGGCTGCTGCTGCTGCTGCTTACCATCCCCGCCGACAACTTCCATCCCATCGCCTGGAAGAACATCGTGGACAACGTCCTCGGCGGCGACCGCAGCCTGCGCACGCTCGGCCTCTGGGTCGGGGCGATGTTCGCCGTGCAGGCGGTCGCCGCGCTGCTCGGCGCGCTGCGCTCCAACCTGCTGGAGAAGGTCGGACAGCGCCTCGTCTACGACCTGCGCAACGACGTCTACGCCAAACTCCAGCGCCAGTCGCTCGCCTACCACCACGACAACCGGGTCGGCGACCTCGTCTCGCGCACCATGGGCGACATCGACCAGCTCCAGGAGGTCGCCGTGCAGGGCGTGGACTCCGTCATCGCCAACGCCCTCTCCTTCTTCTACGTCGCCGCCGTCCTGCTCTACCTCTCGCCGCAGCTCGGCATCGTCACCCTGCTGCCGATCCTGTTCGTCTTCGTCCTCACGCGCTACTTCAACGCGAAGGTCAAGACGCTCTACCGCGAGAGCCGCGACCGCCTCGGCGACGTCAACGCGCGCCTCCAGGAGAACCTGAACGGCCTGCCGCTCATCAAGGCGTTCGCCCGTGAGCAGTACGAGTCCGGGCGGTTCCGCAAGGCGACCGACCGCCACCTCGACAAGCAGTTCCAGTCGATCAACGCCCGCACCGTCTTCTTCCCTGCGGTCCGCTTCGTCGGCTTCTTCAGCAACGTTCTTTCCATCGGCTACGGCGCGTACCTCGTGCTCCAGGGGCAGTTCACGGTCGGCGGCCTGGTCGCCTACCGGGGTTACTGGTGGCCGCTCTTCGCCCCGATCAACCAGCTTGCCGCCATCAACGAGATGCTCCAGCGGGCGCAGGCGGCGGGCGCGCGCGTCTTCGAGGTGCTGGACGCCCCCGAAAGCGTCACCGACGCGCCGGGGGCGAAACCGCTCGACCTCAAAGCCGGGAGCGTCGCCTTCGAGAACGTCTCCTTTACCTACACCGGGCGCGAGAACGTCCTGACCGACGTCTCGTTCTGCGTCGAGCCGGGGCGCATGGCCGCGCTCGTCGGCCCCAGCGGCGCGGGCAAGTCTACGGTGCTCACCCTGCTGCTGCGCTTCTACGACCCCGGCGCGGGCCGCGTCCTCATCGACGGTCAGGACATCAAAACCGTCACCCAGAACAGTCTGCGCGCCCGCATGGCCTACGTCCCCCAGGAGCCGTTCCTCTTCAGCGGCACGGTGGAAGACAATATTCGCTACGGGAACCCGGACGCGACCGACGAGCAGGTGGAGGAGGCCGCGCGCATGGCGAACGCCCACGATTTCATCGCCGCGCTCCCGGACGGCTACGCGACCGAGATAGGGGAGCGCGGCGTCAAGCTCTCGGGCGGGCAGCGCCAGCGCATCGCCATCGCGCGGGCGTTCCTCGCCGACCCGGCGATTCTCATCCTCGATGAGCCGACGTCCGCCGTCGAGCCGGAGTCGGAGTGGATCGTTCAGCAGAGCCTCGCCCGCCTGATGCGCGGCCGCACGACGTTCGTCACCAGCCACCGCCTCTCGCTCGTGCGCGACGCCGACGTCATCCTCGCCTTCGAGGAGGGCCGCCTGGTGGAGCAGGGCACCCACGCCGAACTCGTGGCCCGCCCCGGCGGCCTCTACGCGGGCATGTACGAGATGCAGATGGGCGACCCCGCGGCCGCGGCCCCCACCGGTGAACCGGTCGCCGCCGCGGCTTGAAGGGAGCAACAAGCGTGAAGATAACCGGCATCGAAACGTACACCCGCGGGACGACCGTGACCCTGGTGCGGGTACGCGCCGAGGACGGCGCGGAGGGCTGGGGCCAGACCGCCCCCTACAACGCCGACATCACCGCGACCGTCCTGCACCGCCAGGTCGCCCCGCACGTGCTGGGCCGCGACGAGGGCGCCGTCGAGGCGATCGCCTCCGAGGTGCCCGAGCACGAGTACAAGTTCCCCGGGTCCTACGTCTGCCGCGCCCTCGCCGGGGTAGAGACCGCGCTCTGGGACCTGCGGGGCAAACGCACCGGCAAGGCCGTCTGCGAGCTACTCGGCGCGCCCTCGGCGTCCGGGCTTCTCCCCGTGTACGGCTCCAGCATGCGCCGCGACATAACGCCGGGCGAGGAGGCGGACCGACTATCCCGCCTGCGCGACGATCAGGGATACCGGGCGTTCAAGATACGCGTCGGCACGCCCTGCGGGCACGACGGGGACGCCGCCCCCGGGAGGACCGAAGCCGTCGTCCCCGCCGTGCGCCGCGCGCTCGGCGACGACGTCACCCTGCTGGCCGACGGCAACAGCGGCTACTCGCCCGCCCGCGCCGTCGAGGTCGGGCGGCTGCTGGAGCAGCACGGCTACGGCCACTTCGAGGAGCCGTGCCCCTACTGGGAGCTGGAGCAGACCCGCGCGGTGGCGGACGCGCTCGACATCCCGGTCGCGGGCGGCGAGCAGGACACCGACCTCGCGCAGTTCCGCCGGATGATCGCCATGGGCGCAGTGGACATCGTGCAGCCCGACGTCTGCTACGTCGGCGGCCTGGAGCGCGCCCGGCAGGTGGCCGCGATGGCCGCCGAACGCGGCCTCCCCTGCACGCCGCACGCGGCGAACCGCTCGCTCGTCACCGTCTTCACCATGCACCTCGTCGCCGCGCTCCCGAACGCCGGGCCGTTCCTGGAGTGCAGCATCGAGCCGACGCCGTGGGCGGACGCGCTTTTCGCCTCGCCCGCGCTCCGGGTCGAAGACGGCGCGCTCGCCCTGCCCGCGTCCGGCCCCGGCTGGGGCGTCGAAATCTCGCCCGACTGGCTCGCCGCGGCGGAGCGGCAGGTCAGCGAGATCGAACAGATATGAAGCAACCGAAAACGATCATACTCGTTCACGGCGCGGGCGGCGGCGGCTGGGAGTACGACCTCTGGAAGCCCGTTTTCACCGCCGCGGGCTACCAGTTCGTCGCCCCCGATCTCCTGCCCCGCGACCCCGGCGGCTACGAAAAGACCACGCTCGAAGACTACATCAAGCAGGTCGTCTCCTGGGTCCCGAAGGGCGAGAAACCCGTCTTCGTGGGAGCGAGCATGGGCGGCGCGCTCGCCCTCAAGGCCGCCGAGCGCGTCCCGGCTCGCGCCGTCGTCCTCGTCAACAGCGTCGCCCCCGCCGGGGTCGGCCCGAAGCGCGCCGGGAAAAAGAATCCGCCCGTTGTCCGCTGGGCCAACGGCCCGCTGAAGGATACGCGCGACTCCATGCCCGACAGCGACGAGAAGACGATCCTCTGGGCCTGGAAGAAGTGGCGCGACGAGTCCGGCGCGGTCATGGACGCCCTGCGCGCGGGCGTCCCCGCGCGCAAGCCCGCCTGCCCGTCCCTCGTCGTCCTCGGCGAGAAGGACAC
>DATLHN010000515.1:0-14493 GCA_035539875.1 Armatimonadaceae bacterium | reverse complement strand
CGGGGACGCTGGTCCTGGCGGTCATCGGCACCCCGATGCTCGGCCTCGTCGCGCTGCGGCGGCGTCGCTGCAATGGGCGAGCACGCGCGGACGCGGGTCGCTAGATTTCCGGCTCGGGGTTCTTCTCCACGCGGGGAGGGCGGGGCATCTCGAACATCGCGTCCCCGTGGGCGCGGGCGTACCAGTCGCTGCCCATGCGCGCGATGTAGTCCACCCGCGTCGCGTCCACGGAACCGTCGGCGCCGAACAGGCGCTCGGCGACGTGGAAGCAGACCACCTCGCCGAGGACGTAGTTCGCCGAGAGCGGCCCCGTGCCGTGGCGCACCACCTGGAACAGGCGGCACTCCAGGGCGAGCGGAGATTCCGCGACCCGGGCGGGCTTCACCAGGCGCGCGGGCGAGGGCGTGAACCCGGCCTCGTCCCACTCGCTGACGCCGTAGGGGTACTCGGCGCTGGCCCGGTTCATCTTCTCCCGCATCGCGTACGTCACGACGTTGATGACGTACTCCCCGGTCGCCTCGATGTTCCGCAGCGTGTCCTTCGGGGAGCCGTCCCGCGCTGTCGTCGGCGAGACGACTACCGACGGCGGGTTCGCCCCGCCCGCCATGAAGTAGGAGAAGGGCGCGAGGTTGGGCCTTCCCTCCGCGGAGAGCGTCGAGACGAACGCGATGGGACGTGGCGAGACGCAGTTCAGCAGCAGAGCGTACGCCTCCCGCGGGCCGAGTTCGGACGGCAGGATGGCGCGAAAACCGTCGGCGGCGTCTTCCATGCCGGGATTGTACCCTTCCCTCCCCGCTTCGCGGCTAACGCGGCTTCCAGGAGAAGGGGTAGTAGTCGTCCTCCAGTGCGGCGGCGGCTTTCGTCATCCGGAGCGGGCGGAACGTGTCGAGCATGACGGCCAGCTCTTCCGTCCGCGTCTTGCCCAGACTTGCCTCCACCGCGCCGGGCTGCGGCCCGTGCGGCAGGCCGGAAGGGTGCAGCGTGACGGAGCCCATCTCGATCCCCCGGCGGCTCGCGAAGTTGCCGTTGACGTAGTACAGCACCTCGTCCGAGTCGAGGTTGCTGTGGTTGTAGGGAATGGGCACGGCGTCCGGGTGGTAGTCGAGCATCCGCGGCACGAACGAGCAGACCACGAAGTTGTGCGCCTCGAACATCTGGTGCGTCGGCGGCGGCTGGTGGATCGCTCCGGTGATCGGCTCGAAGTCGTGGATGGAGACGGCCCACGGGTAGAGGTAGCCGTCCCAGCCGACCACGTCGAGCGGGTGGAAGTCGTAGTGGTACGCGGTCAGGCGACCGCGCGCCTTGATCCGCACCTCGAAGCTGCCCTTCTCGTCGTGGAAGGCCAGCGCCTCCGGCGCGCGGATGTCGCGCTCGCAGAACGGGGCGTGCTCCAGGAGCTGCCCGTACTCGTTGCGGTAGCGGCGCGGCGGCTCGATGGTGCTGGCCGACGACTCGATGACGAGCATCGTCGTCTCGGCGGACTCGGGGACGACGCGGTAGATGGTGCCGCGCGGGACCACGAGGTAGTCGCCCTCGCGGTAAGGCAGCGTACCGAACATCGTTTCGAGGTGGCCGGTGCCGTGGTGGGCGAACAGCAGGTCGTCGCCGTCGGCGTTCTTGTAGAAGTAGTCCATCCGCTCAGTCGGGCGGCAGAGGCCGAGCGTGACGTCCTCGTTCGCGAGCAGGACCACGCGCCCGCCGACCGGGTCGCCGTGCGGCTCGAAGTTCGCGGTCTTGAGGTGCCGGTGCCGCAACGGCTCGTCGCCGAGGAACTCGGGCTTCAGGTCCCGGAGGAACTCGTACTCCGCGACCTGCGTCGGCAGGTTCGCGTGGTAGAGGATGGAGGCGATGCCGGAGAAGCCCTTCGTGCCGAAGACCTGCTCGGCGTAGAGTGTGCCATCGGGCTTGCGGAACTGCGTGTGCCGCTTGCGCGGCACCTCGCCGAGTCGTACGTAGTGCGCCATTGCCGTACTTTCGCTGCGTGGGTTTTCCCTATTTTACCCGGAGGCACCCGCCCCCCGGGCGGGCGACTCTCAGAACCGCGATGCGGTCAGCACCGTGTCGGCGTGCGCCCAGGCGTTGCGGAACCGCTGCTCGACCGTCGCGGCCTCGCCGCCCTTGCCCTGGGCGCGCAGGGCGCGCAGCAGGCCGTAGAGCGACCAGCCGTTCTCGGGGTTGCGCTCCAGGTCCTCCCGGTAGACCGCCTCGGCTTCGGCCGCGCGCCCGGCGTCCAGCAGGACCGCGCCGAGCGCCTGACGCATCGGCAGGAACCACGGCTGCGGCTCGTCGTAGTTCAGCGCGTCCTCCTTCGCCACGGCCTGTTTGAGTGCCGCGACCGCCCCGGCGTAGTCGCCCTTCGCGGCCAGCACGTCACCCCGCAGCGCCTCGACGGCTACCGCGAGGACGTCCTTCGCGGTATTGATCTCCCAGAAGGCGATCTTCGCCAGTTCCGGCTCCTTCGCGATCTCCTCCAGCCGCTCCAGAGCCGTTTCCGCCTCCGGGAGTTTGCCCGTGCGCAGGAACGCCGTGCCGTGGGCGTACGTCCAGACGCCGGTCGGGTAGACCATGTCGGCGTCCGGCGCGGGCGTCGCCAGCACGTCGTCCCAGCGCCCGAAGCGCACCTGCGCGTAGAGCGGCGTCATGGAGAAGTGCTGGAGCGTGCCCATGCCCGGCTCTTTGAGCAGTTTCTGGTCCGTGTGCACCGCAAGCTGCTTCGCGGCGGCGATGGCCTTCTCGCCGCGCCCCAGCATCGTCTCGGCGGCCCAGAGGAAGTGGTGGTTGTGCGGGCGGTAGCCCAGCGGGTACAGCCCCTGCGCGCGGCAGGTCGCGAAGTACGCGTTGTCGGAGAGGATCGCGCGCTCGTTCGCCAGCGACGCCTCGTGGTACAGGCCCGTGCGGATGTAGATGTGCGCGGGCATGTGGACGAGGTGCCCCGCGCCGGGCACGAGGTGGCGCAGCCGGTGCGCGCTGCCGAGCGCCCGCTCCGGACTCTTCGACGCCTCCATGACGTGGATGTGGAAGTGGAGCGCGCCGGGGTGGTCCGGGTCGCGCCGTACCACGGATTCCAGCGTCTCGATCACCTCCATCGTGCCGGGCTGAGGCTTGCCCTCCTTCGTCCAGTAGTTCCAGGGGCGCGTGTCCATGACGGACTCGGCGAAGATGACAGCGGCGTCGTTGTCGTCGGGGAAGCGGCGCATGACGTCGCGCATCGCGTCCGCGAACGCGGCGTCGAGCGCCTTCCGGTCGGCGTTCGGGTCACTGCTGTAGCGCTTCGCGAGCGCGGCGATGTACGCCTGCTCCCTGGCGGTCGCCTTGTCCGCCAGTGCCTGCGCCTTCCGGAGCGCGTCCCACGCCTCGGGGACGACGGCCTTGTCCATGGCGGCGTTGATGTTCGGTCCCAGGACGAAGGCGACGCCCCACCAGGCCATCGCGCACTCCGGGTCGAGGCGCGCGGCCTCCTTGAAGGCGCGCGCGGACTCGGCGTGGTTGAAGGCGTAGGAGAGGATCAGCCCCTGGTCGAAGTAGCGCTGGGCGCGCGGCGACTTCGTGGTGACCGGGTGCGTGTGCTTTCCCAGGTTCTCGAAGAGCGGCGCGGTGCGCCCGTCGACGTTCTTCCCGAGCGGCGCGTCGGTTGCGGACGGCGGCGTGCCGTGGGCGGCGGCGACGTTGCCTCCCTGGGCGGCGGCATGCCCCGCCGCGACAGGCGCGAGGCTCAGCGCCGCCGCCAGTACGACGCCCGTCCATTGCAGGCGATGATTCAACTGGTTGCTTCGTTTCATGGTGATCTCTTTTCTCAACCTTTCTCGCTGCTCTGCTCAGCGACGCAGGCGGTAGAACCGCCAGAAGTAGTTGTCTATGGGCAGGACTTCGACGTCCGCGAAGCCCGCGCGCCGGGCGTACTCCCGCAGGGTGTCCGGGCGCATGACCGTGCCCGTGCCTGCCGCGGGGTTCTCCGCCATCCCGACCGGCAGGCAGTGGAAGACGCTCCAGCCGTACATCATCCAGTCCACGTCGTTGTCGTCCGCGGGGCGCGGCTCGAACTTCTCGTTCACCCGCTCGTCCACCACCAGCACCGTCCCATTCTCGCCCGCGAGTCGTCCCATCGCCCTGAGCGCGCCCACCGGGTCGGACATGTCGTGCAGGCACTCGAACGCGGTAACCAGGTCGTACCGCCCGGCCAGTTCCGGGTCGGCGGCGTCGCGCAGGTAAAACAGGGCACGGTCGGCGACGCCCGCCTCGCGGGCGTTGGCGCGCGCAAGTTCGATGGACGCCTCGTCCAGGTCGAAGCCCTCCACGAGCGCGTTCGGGTACGCCCGCGCCATGCCGATGCTGGACCACCCCCCGCCGCATCCGATGTCGGCGACGCGCGCCGGGGAGGCCGGGTCCTTCAGCCGCGCGTGGACGTCCGGGATCGCCGGAAGCCACTCCTGCCCGAGCTGCTGGAGGAACATGGTCCGGTTGATGTCCGACTGTCCTTCGCGCATGTCGACGCCGTAGTCGGCGTAGGGAACTCCCCCGCCGGTGCGGTAGGCGTCCACGATCTGCCCCATCGGCGAGACCGCCCCGACCAGTAAACGCGCGAGCGGGGCCAGATAGTTCAGGCTTTCCGTGTCGGCCAGCACCTCGGCGCGGGCCGCGGAAAGGTAGAAGCGGCGCGCATCGGGCGCGGCGTCGGGGTCTGCCACCTCCAGGATGCCGATGACCGTCTGATGCTCCAGCCATTCGCGGACGTACCGCTCGCTCGTGCCCGTTCGCGCCGCCACCTGCCCCGGCGTCAGCGCCGCGCCGTCGGCGAGCGTCCGGTAAATACCCAGCCGGTCGCCCAGGTAGACGCTGAACGTCTCGAACGCTCCGCCGAGCGCCGCCAGCATTTTTCCCGCGAAGGCGTCCCGCTCGGCGGCGTACGCCTCCGACGGGGGGCGGGAATCGATCTCTCTCGTCTCTGTTACTGCTCCTTCAAGCATCGTTGGTGTCTCCTCTCGAAGCGTCTTTGTCATTCTCATGCCGGTGAAGGGCTGTCCGTCCGGCAGTTCCGTCGCGACGGGTTCGGCGTCCGCGTAGCCCAGCGCCCGGTACAGCCGCTCTCCCGTGTGGGTAGCGAACAGCTCCGCCGTCGCGTACCCTTCCGCCGCCGCCGCGCGCTCGCTTATCTCCAGCAGCCGCCTGCCGATGCCACGCCGCGTCCAGTCCGGATGGACGAAGAAGGCGCGTATCACGGCGGGGTCTTTCGCCGGGTCGCGCAGGGTCGCGCCGTCGCACCACTCCGCACAGTTGTCGGCGCCGTATCCGGTGCGGCGTCGGCTCCAGCCGCCACAGGCCACGACGCGCCCCCCGCCAGCCTCGGCCACGTAGTAGGTGCCGTCCGCGATCAGGCGGGTATCTACCCCGCAGATCCCGAACCGCAGGGCACTCTCTATCTGCCCCGGGGTGTAGTCGTCGGCCGCGAGGGCGCGCAGTGAAGCCCCGATCAGTCCCGAGAGGACGGGCGCGTCCTCTAAACGCGCCCGCCGGATGGTTACCTCTGTTTCGTCCGTCGTGCGATCTCCCCGTGTGATCTCCGTCGTGGCGGCCCGGCCCGGTCCCGTTGCGCGATCTCCTGCCCGCGGGGCGTCTTCGTATGGAGGGTCGGACTCTTTTTTCTTAGTGCTCATGGCCTGTTCTTCGTCTGTGTTGTAGGCCGTTTTCACGCCGCCGCCCGCCGTCATCGGGCGGATAGGCCGGCAGGGCGATGGTGCGCGCGCCGACCTATCCGAAGTCAGGGGTCGTCCCCCTCCCGCGTCAGGGCTTCGCCTCCAGGATCATGTTGAACGGCGAGCGGACCGCGCAGCGGACGCGGGTAAAGCCCCCCCTCGCCAGTACTTCGGAGAGGCGCGCCTCGCCCGCCTGCGCCCCGAGAGCCAGTCCCACTTCCTGCGCCTTCGAGGCGGGCGTGCAGATCATGGTGGACCCCGCGTAGTAGAGGCGGCCGACCGGGTTCAGATTCTCCTCCAGCCGGTCGTTCGCGAACGGCTCCACGATCATCCAGGTGCCGTTGGCCGCGAGCGTCTCGTAAACGTGCGCCGCCGCGCCCACCGGGTCGCCCATGTCGTGCAGGGCGTCGAACGTGGTCACCAGGTCGTAGCCCGCCGCCGGAAAGTCCTTCGCGGAGGCGACCTCGAAGCGGACGCGGTCCTCTCCGAGCCCCGCTTCGGCGGCGCGCTCCCGCGCCTCCTCGACTGATGGCCCGTGGAAATCGAAGCCGATGAACCGGGATTTCGGGTACGCCTTCGCCATGAGGATGGTGGACGCCCCGTGCCCGCAGCCGATGTCCGCCACGGTCGCGCCCGCCTTCAGCTTCTCCTCCACCCCGTCGAGCGCGGGGATCCAGGTGGCGATGAGGTTGGCCTGGTAGGAGGTGCGGTAGAATCGCGCGACGCCGTGACACACGCAGGCGTGCTGGTCCCCCCAGGCGACACCCGCCCCGGTGCGGAACGCGTTCTCCACCTTGTCGATGGTGCGGTACAGACCTTCGGTCATGTCGAACATGCCGGCTAGGAAGGCCGGGCTGTCCTCGTCGGCGAAGACCATCGCCTGCTCGGGCGGGAGTGTGAAACGCCCCGTCTCGGGCTCGTAGGTCACGTACTCACTCGCGGCCTGCGCGCTGAGCCACTCGCGGACGTAGCGCTCGTCGGTGCCCGTCTTCTCCGCCAGTTCGGCGGAGGTGACCGGCCCCGCGCCCGCCATCGCCCTGTAGAGCCCGAGCCGGTCCCCGAGCAGGATGAGCGGCGCGGTGTTGATGGCGCCCGCCTCCACGATCATGCGCCCCATGAACGCCTGGAGCTTCTCCTCGTCGATCTCCGTCGTTGCTGTTGCTGACATCGTCGTATGCGACCTCCATGTTCTTCGTTGCCCGCGCTTTTCACGGGCTCTGGAGGCAGTGTAGGCGACGCGCGCGGCGGCTGCCGCTGGCTCTGGTCGCATGTGTCGGCAGACAAGACGACCGGTTTCGTCGCGTGACCGAAGACGGGCAGGCTCCCCATCTAAAGTCAGGGGCGATCAGGCGACGACGGGGTTTTCCATGACGCCGACGCGCTCGATCTCCAGGCGCACCACGTCGCCGGGCTTGAGCCAAGGGCGGGTGCCGTCCGGAAACTCGGTGATGCAGCCGGTGCCGACCGTGCCCGAGCCGATCAGGTCGCCGGGCCGGAGCACCGTGTTGCGCGAGGCGACCGCGATCAGTTCCGCGAAGGTCCAGTTCATGTCCCTGGCGTTACCCCGGCTGTACTCCACGCCGTTCACGTGCGCGGTCATGGCGAGGTCGTAGCGCCTGCCCCGGCTGCGGTCGGGCAGCACCCGGTCCTCCAGTTCGTCGGGGGTGACCAGGTGCGGCCCGACGCTGGTGGCGAAGTCCTTGCCCTTGGCCGGACCGAGGCCGACCTTCATCTCGCGTCGCTGGACGTCGCGCGCGCTCCAGTCGTTGATGAGCGTGAACCCGAGGACGTAGTCGTCCGCCTCCTCGACCGGGATGTCGCGCCCCTCCCTGCCGATGACGACGCCGAGTTCCAGTTCGTAGTCCAGTTCGTCCGTCTCCGGCGGCTTGCGGACCGGCACGCCCGGCCCCGTGATGGAGGCAATGTTGGAAAAATAGAAGACTGGAGCTTCGTACCACTCGGGCACCATCTCCAGACCCCGCTTCCTCCGCGCGTTCTTCACGTGCGCCTCGAACGCGTAGAAATCCCGGAACGACGGGAACGACTCGGGCAGCGGCAGTCTCATCGCCTACAGCGTCCCGCGGCGGGCCTGTTCGCGCTCGATGGCCTCGAAGAGGGCCTTGAAGTTGCCCTTGCCGAAGCTCTGCGAGCCGTGCCGCTCGATGATCTCGAAGAAGACCGTGGGGCGATCTTCCACCGGCGCGGTGAAGATTTGGAGCAGGTAGCCCTCCTCGTCCCGGTCCACCAGGATACCGAGTTCCGCCAGCTCGGTCAGGTCCTCGGATATCCGGCCGATCCGCTCGGGCAGGGCGTCGTAGTACGCCTTTGGGACGCGCAGGAAGGAGACGTCGTTGTCGCGCAGGGTACGCACGGTCTGGACGATGTCCTTCGTCGCCATCGCGACGTGCTGGACGCCGGGGCCGCCGTAGAAGTCGAGGTACTCCTCGATCTGGCTCTTCTTGCGCCCCTCCGCGGGCTCGTTCAGCGGGAACTTGATGCGCCCGCCGCCGCCCTGCACGACCTTGCTCATGAGCGCGGTGTACTCGGTGGAGATGTCCTTGTCGTCGAAGTGGACGAGCTGCGAGAAGCCGAGGACGTTTTCGTAGAAGCCGACCCACTTGTCCATCGCGCCCTCCTCGACGTTGCCGACGATGTGGTCGATGGCGAGCAGGCCCGCGCCCCGGGCGGGGGCGTGGTAGCGCTCGGGGTCCAGCGGCAGGTAGCCGGGGGCGAAGACGCCCTTGTAGCGGTCGCGATTCAGGAAGGTGTGGGTCGTGTCGCCGTAGGCGCGGATCGTCGCACTCTCCACGGCGCCGTGGTCGTCCCGGCGCTCGGCGGGGGGACTCACGGCGACGCCCCCGCGCGCGACGGCGGTCTCGAAGGCCGTTTTGACGTCGTCCACTTCGAGGGCGATGTCCTGCACGCCGTCGCCGTGCTCGGCGAGCCGGTGGTTCTCCGGATGGTCCGAGCGCAGCGGCGAGACGACGACGAACGTGATCTCGCCCTGCCTCAGCACGTACCCGGCCTCGTTCTGCGACCCCGTTTCCAGGCCCGCGTAGGCGACGACCTCGAAGCCGAACGCGTTGCGGTAGAAGTAGGCGGACTGGCGGGCGTTGCCGACGAAGAAGCGGACGTGGTCGATGCGCCGCAGGGGGATGTCGCCTGTCATGGTCGAAAACTCTCCTTGCTCCGTTGCGAAGGTGACGTTGATAGCCATATGATACCTCCGCGCGGCTCGGCCGGGGAACGTACCCCGCCGAGTCGGGTTCCCGCGGCCTCTTGACATCTTGACACCCGCGACCGGCCGGGGTATTGTGAACCGCTGTTTGCCCATCCCGGATCGAAAGCGTGGCAAGGATGACCGACGACGAATCCCCCTCCTCCGTCCAGGAGCGTTACCGGCGCGCGGTGGACCGCCTCACCGAAGTCCTGAAACAGGACAGGACCATCCTGGCCGCCATCCTCTGCGGCAGTCTCGCCTACGACGAGGTGTGGGAGAAGAGCGACGTCGACCTCCTGATCGTGGGCGACGAGACGCACAAGAGCAAGTCGTACACGCTGGTCGAGGACGACGTCAACATCCACGCCAGCGTGATGCCGCGCAGCGCCTTCAAGAAGCAGGCCGAGGGCGGGCTGCAGGGGGCCTTCTTCCACTCCTACCTCTCCCGCAGCAGGCTCCTGTACACGCACGACGAATCCCTGCACGCGCTGTACGAGAACATCGCGAAGGTCGGGGCGCGCGACCGGTCGGCCCAGTTGCTGCGCCTGACGGGCGTGGTCCTCTGGGCGCTCCCGAAGGCGGAGAAGTGGTTCGCCGTCAAGCACGACCTGCGCTACAGCTTCGTCTACATCCTGCACTGCGCCAACGGCCTGGCGTCGCTGGAGGTGACCGCCGCCGGGGAGGTCCCCGGGCGCGAGGTGATCCACCAGGCGCTCCGGCGCAACCCGGCGTTCTTCAACAAGGTCTACACCGACCTGATCGACGGGCCGAAGGACGAGGAGGCGATCCGGGGGGCGCTGGAGGCGATCAACGACTACATGGAGGAACGCATCCCCCTGTTCTTCGGGCCGGTCCTGGACTACCTCGCGGAGGCCGGGACGCCGCGCAGCGCGACGGAGATCGACGCCCATTTCCGCAATGCCGTCCAGATGGAGAGTGTGGCGGGAGTTTGCGAATGGCTCAGCGAGAAGGGCGCGATCGAAAAGGTGTCCGCGCCGCTGCGCCTGTCGGAGAAGAGCCGAGTGGCCGTGCAGGAAGCGGCGTACTGCTACCTGCCCGACTGAGAACGACGCCGGACGGGATACCACACATGCGACAGTCGATCAGCATTCGCGGGGCGCGGGAGAACAACCTCCGGAACGTCGACGTGGACATCCCGCGCGACAAACTGGTCGTCCTCACCGGCCTTTCCGGCTCCGGCAAGTCTTCGCTGGCGTTCGACACGCTCTACGCCGAGGGGCAGCGGCGGTTCATGGAGTCGCTTTCGGCCTGGGCACGCCGGTTCGTCCAGCAGCAGAAGAAGCCGAAGGTAGACTCCGTGCTGGGCCTGTCGCCGGTGGTCTCCATCGAGCAGAAGACCATCACCAAGAACCCCCGCTCCACCGTCGGCACGATGACCGACATCTACGACTACCTTCGGCTTTTCTTCTGCAGTGTCGGCGAGGCGCGCTGCCTGCGCTGCGAGTGCGGCGTCCCGATCAAGAGCGCCCAGCACATCACAGAGCACCTCCTCTCCCTGCCCGAGGGGACGACGGTAGAGTTGTCCGCCCCGGTCTTCGTGCCGTACGGCGAGGACCACGCCTACCTCTTCGACGGGGTCCGCCTGCACGGCTGCCGCACGGTCCGCATCGACGGCGTCCCGGCGGACATCAGCGAGGAGGTCGAGATCGACGAGTCGGTGCCGCACGAGCTCGAAGCCGTGACCGACCGGCTCGTCGTCAAGCGCTCCCAGGAGAAGCAGATCGCCGCCGCGGTGCGCAACACGATCAAGATGGGCGACGGCTACCTGCGGGTCCGCCTGACCAACGCGGCGAAAATGGGCGTGTCGGAGCGGGCGTTCTTCGAGGGGTTCGCCTGCCCGGACCACCACCTGACGATGGGGGCGCTGGAGCCCTGGTACTTCTCCTTCAACGAGCCGGAGAGCGCCTGCCCGACCTGTTCCGGCCTCGGGACCTACCTGAAGGTCCACACGGGCCTGCTCGTCCCCGACCGGAGCCGCAGCATCCTCGGCGGCGCGTTCGTCCCGGAGGCGTTCAAGTACGACAGGAACACCTGGAACGGGCGCATGATGTACAGCCTGTCGCAGCACTACGGCTTCTCACTCGACGCGCCCTTCGGGGAACTGCCACAAGACATACAGGAGATGCTGTTCTACGGGACGAAGGGCGAGAAGGTCGCCATGCAGGCGGTGCCCGGCGGGGCGGGCGGCGAGAAGCAGATCGGCCGGGAGTGGCGCTTCGACGGGATCGCCAACAACGTCGAGCGCACCTACCGCCACTACCGCAAGCAGCAGACGGCGCACAGCCACATGGAGGACTACCTCCGCAAAGTGATGGTGGAGCACGACTGCCCGGACTGCCGGGGAACGCGCCTCAAGCCGCAGCGCCTGCGCGTCACGGTCGAAGGCCGGGACATCTACGCACTCGGCCAGATCCCTTTCGAGGACCTGGCGAACTTCCTGCGGGACCTGCCCGCGGCGCGGCGGAACGCGGACGCGGGCGGGCAGGTCGTGAAGGAGATCGTCACGCGGCTGGACCTGCTGGTGGGCATCGGGCTGGACTACCTGAACCTGAACCGCCGGTCCGGCACGCTCTCGGGCGGCGAGTCGCAGCGCATCCGCCTCTCCACCCAGATCAGCTCCGAGCTGATGGGCATGCTCTACGTGCTGGACGAGCCCTCGATCGGCCTGCACCCCAAGGACAACGAGAAGCTGATCGCGACATTGCGCCAGCTTCGGGACCTGGGCAATACGGTCATCGTGGTCGAGCACGACGAAGACACGATCCGGGCGGCGGACTACGTGCTGGAGATCGGCCCCGGCCCCGGCATCCACGGGGGGACGGTGGTCGCGCAGGGGACGCCGGACGAGATTCTGGCGGACGAGCGCTCGCTCACGGGGTCCTTCCTGTCCGGGCGGCGGCGCATCGAGGTGCCGCAGCGGCGGCGGCCGGCGAAGGCTGGGCACCTCGTCGTCCGCGGCGCGCGCGAGAACAACCTCCAGAACATCAGCGTGTCCATCCCGCTCGGCGTCTTCGTCTGCGTCACCGGGGCCTCCGGCTCCGGCAAGTCGACGCTGGTCAACGACGTCCTCTACAAGAAGCTGTACGCCACCCTGCACGACAGCCGGGTCCTGGCGGGCGCGCACGACGCCGTCGAGGGCATCGACCGGATAGGCGACGTCATCGACATCGACCAGTCGCCGATCGGGCGCTCCCCCCGCTCCAACCCCGCCACGTACGTCGGGTTCTACGACGACATCCGGAATCTGTTCGCGGGCACGGAGGAGTCCCGGCGGCGCGGTTACACCCCGGGGCGCTTCTCCTTCAACGTCAAGGGCGGGCGGTGCGAGGAGTGTTCGGGCGAGGGGATCATCACCACCTCGCTGAACTTCATGCCCGACGTCGAGAGCGTCTGCCCGGTCTGCAAGGGGTCGCGCTTCAACGCCGAGACGCTGGAGATCACGTACTGCGGCAGGACCATCGCCGAGGTACTGGAGATGTCCATCGAGGAGGGAGCGGCGTACTTCGCGGACCAGAAGAAGATCGCGCGCAAGCTGGACGTACTCGCGCAGTTGGGCCTCGGCTACCTCACGCTCGGGCACTCCGCCCCGAGCCTATCCGGCGGCGAGGCGCAGCGGGTCAAGCTGGCGAGCGAGCTGAGCAAGGTCAAGCGGGGCGCCCGCAACGTCTACATCCTGGACGAACCGACCACCGGGCTGCACCTGGCGGACATCCAGCGGCTTCTCGACTGCCTGAACCGTCTGGTGGACGCGGGCAACACGGTGCTGGTCATCGAACACCACCTCGACGTCATCAAGACGGCGGACTGGGTGATAGACCTGGGGCCGGACGGGGGCAAGCGCGGCGGTCTGGTGGTCGCCGAGGGAACGCCCGAGGAGGTGGCGAAGACCCCCGGCTCGCACACGGCGCGGTTCCTGGCGAAGGCACTGGCAGTGGAGCCCTGGCCCCCCTCCGGCAACGCCGTCGGAGGGGGGTCGGCTGCTCAGCCCTGACGCACGACCAGGCTCTCGCCGGTCATCGCCGGGGCCGGGGCGACGCCGAGGAGGTCGAGGACCGTGGGGGCGACGTCGGCGAGGCGGCCTCCCGAGCGCAGGGTCGCGCCTTCGAGGCCGCTGCCGTCGCCCGCGAGCAGGATGAAGGGCACCGGGTTCGTCGTGTGCGCCGTGTGCGGGCCGCCCGTCTCCGGGTCGATCATCAGCTCGGCGTTGCCGTGGTCCGCCGTCACCAGCGCGACGCCGCCGCGGGCGAGCAGTTCGGGGATGATCTCGCCCAGGCAGCCGTCCACCGTCTCGCAGGCGGTGACGACCGCCGGAATGACGCCGGTGTGGCCGACCATGTCCGGGTTGGCGAAGTTGACCAGGATGAAGTCGTACTTTTCCGAGCGGACCGCCTCCAGCACCACGTCCCGCACCCCCGCCGCGCTCATCTGCGGCTTCAGATCGTAGGTGGCGACGTCCTTCGGCGACGGGACGATCTTCCACTCCTCGCCGGGGTGCGGCTGCTCGCGCCCGCCGTTGAAGAAGAACGTCACGTGCGGGTACTTTTCCGTCTCGGCGGTGTGGAGCTGCGCCTTCCCGGCGTCGCTCAGGACCCGCGCGAGCGGGGTCGCCACGTCGTCGTTCTCGAAGGCGACGTGGACGGGAAGCTCCTTCTCGTACTCCGTCATGGTGACGTAGTACAGGTCCTCCAGAAGGGGCCGCTCGAACCCGTCGAACTCCGGCACCATGAAGACGCGGGTAAGCTGCCGCCCGCGGTCCGAGCGGAAGTTGAAGAAGATGATCGAGTCGCCGCCTTTGACCGTCGCGACCGGCTTCTCGTCTTCGCCCACGATCACGGCGGGCTTGACGAACTCGTCGGTCACGCCCGCGGCGTAGGAGCGGCGGATCGCCTCCGCCGCGCTCCGCGCCGGTTCGCCCTCGCCCTTCGTCAGGAGGTCGTAGGCGAGTTTGGTCCGCTCCCAGCGCTTGTCGCGGTCCATAGCATAGTAGCGCCCGATGACGCTCGCGATCCTGCCGACGCCGGTCTGCGCGATGCCCTGCTCCAGGTCCGCGAGGAAGTCGATGCCGCTCTGGGGCATCGTGTCGCGCCCGTCGGTGAAGAGGTGGACGTAGACCCGGTCCAGGCCCCGCCGCCGCGCCAGCTCCAGGATCGCCTTCTGGTGCGCTATGTGGCTGTGGACGCCGCCGGAGCCAAGCAGTCCCATGACGTGCAGGGCGTTGCCGGGCCGCGGCAGCACGTGCTCCACGGCGGCGTTGAGGACCGGGTTGTCGTAGAACGAGCCGTCGGCGACGCTGTCGTCGATCAGGGTGATATCCTGCCGGACGATGAACCCGGCCCCGAGATTAAGGTGTCCGACCTCGGAGTTGCCCATCTGCCCGGTCGGCAGTCCCACGTCCTTCTCGGCGGCGCGGATCAGGGTCCAGGGGCGGGTCGCGCGCCAGTTGTCGACGTTGGGCGTGTTGGCGAGTTTGACGCCGTTGCCCTCGGTCTCCTCGCGCTCGCCCCAGCCGTCCATGATCGCCAGCAGCACCGGCCGCGGGCGCTTCACATCTGCCATGAAATC
>DATLHN010000514.1:0-2187 GCA_035539875.1 Armatimonadaceae bacterium | reverse complement strand
CTCCTGGGAGGTGGGTGCCGCCGTATCTGCTGCCTGGTTTTCGGCTTCCATCACTTCTCCACTATACACCAGGGTAGGGAATTGCGGCCGAACCCGCTACCCCAGCGCCTCCTGCTCGGCGACGGCGGACTCCCAGGCGGCGACGGCGGCGTTGACGTCGGACTGGAGGCGGGTGTGCTCGGCGGCGAGCGCGACCAGGTCGGTGCCGGCCTTCGGCGCGGCCAGCGCCGCTTCGACCCGGGCAAGGTCGGCTTCCCGGGCGGCGACCGCCTGCTCGGCCTTCTCGACCGCGGCCTGCGCGCGGACGCGCGCCTTGCTCAGGTCGCGCGCGCTCATCGTGGAGGCGGCCGGGGGGGGCGGGGGAGCGTCGGCCGCGGTCACGACCTTCGGCTTCGGGGTCGGCCGCGAGTCGTGCGTCGCGGCTGCCGCGGCGTCCTCGGACTGGCGCCAGGCGGCGTAGTTACCCTCGACCATCCGCGCACCGCCGTCGCCGGTCAGGCCGAGCGTCTTGCTCGTCACCGCGTTCAGGAGGTAGCGGTCGTGACTGACGACGAGCAGCGTGCCGTCGTATTTCGCGAGCATCTGCGTCAGCGTCTCCACGGACGCGATGTCGAGGTGGTTGGTCGGCTCGTCCAGGATCAGCAGGTTGCACGGCTCCAGGAGCATGCGCGCCAGCGCCAGCTTGTTCTTCTCGCCGCCGGAGAGCATCGACACGCTCTTGTAGACGTCGTCGCCGGAGAACAAGAACCGGCCCAGGTAGTTGCGCGCCTCGGTCTCCGTGAGCTTCGTCGCCTCGTCGGTCAGCGTCTCCAGCACCGTGCGGGTGACGTCCAGGTCGTCGGTCGCGTGCTGCGAGAAGTAGGCCCGGCGGACGTTGTGCCCCCAGGCCAGCGTCCCCGCCGTCGGCGTCTCCTCTTCGAGAAGCAGTTTCAGCAGGGTCGTCTTCCCCGCGCCGTTCGGGCCGACCAGCCCGACCCGGTCGCCGCGCTCGATCACGGCGTCCAGGCCCGAGAACAGCGTCCGGTCGCCGTACGCCTTCGCCAGGCCCGTCACCCGCAGCACCTCGCGCCCGATGCGCCCGGCCCCGGCGGCGTCGATGCGCGCCTTGACGGTCTGCATGTCGGAGCGGGCCGGCGGCGCGATCTTCACCATCCGGTCGATGCGCCCCTGCGTCTTGTGCCGGATGTTGCTCGCGTTCGCGTCCGCGCCCATGTTGCGCTTGATCAGGTCCTTCAGGCGCGCGATCTCCGCCTGCTGCTGCTCGTACGCGGCCTGCTGCGCGGCCTGCCGGTCCTCCTTCTGACGCCGGTAGTGCGCGTAGTTGCCCTTGTAGACCTCCAGACGCCCGTGCTCAAGCTCCGCGATGGTGTCGGTGACGGCGTCGAGGAAGTACCGGTCGTGCGAGACGAGCAGGACCGCCCCGGGGTAGTCTTTAAGGAACCCCTCCAGCCACTCGGTCGCGGCGATGTCGAGGTGGTTGGTCGGTTCGTCGAGGATGAGCAGGTCGGGGCGGGTGAGGACCAGCTTCGCGAGCGCGAGCCGCGTCTGCTCGCCGCCGGAGCACGCGCCGACCCGCTTCTCCAGCGTCTCCGGCCCGAACCCGAGGCGCAGCAGCACGGCGTCGCGCTCCGCCTCGACCGCGTACCCCCCGAGCGCCTCGAACTGGTCGTGCGCCGCCGCGTAGTCGGCCATAGCCTTCTCGACCGCGGCGTCGTCCGCGGCGTCGGCCATCGCGTGCTCGGCGTCGGCGATCCGCGCCTGGACCGCGCGGATCGGGGCGAGCGCGCCCTCGATCTCCTCGCGCAGCGTGTGCTCGGGGTGGACGGGCGCTTCCTGGCGCAGGTAGCCCATGCGCCGCCCGGCGGCGAGCGAGACCTTGGGCGGCATCACCGTGTTCATCGGACCGACGACGCTGGCGTCGGGCGTCTCCTGCCCGAGCAGGATGCGCAGCAGCGTGGTCTTGCCGCCGCCGTTCCTGCCGATCAGGCCCATCTTCTGCCCCTCGGCGAGGCTGAAGTTGATCTCCGAGAACAGGAGGTCCGCGCCGTAGTACTTGGCGACATTCGCGACGGTCAGTATGCTCATGGGTAGGGAAAAGGCTCCTGCCCATTATCGCCCGGCGGCGGGGGAATGGCAAACGGGTCATGGCTCCGCGGCCCCGGGTTCGAGGCATTGAAATGCCTCGCT
>DATLHN010000513.1:0-2152 GCA_035539875.1 Armatimonadaceae bacterium | reverse complement strand
GCCTTCTTCGGCGGTTCCGGCGCGGGTTCGGGGGTCTCGCCGACGTCGTCGAAGAGGGAGGAGGACATGCCCGTATTGTAACACGGCAGGCAAACAACGTCTACACTTCGGGAAGCGCGGCGCGGCCTGCAAAAGGGTTGGCGAAGCGAGGTAAAAAGGTATACTAACCCGGGTCGCGCGCCCCCTTTGCCGGGTAAGCGCCGCTGCCCGCCACTTCTAACGACTTCGCGGAGGATGACACGTCATCATGGCCGAGCATACGCTTCCGCCCCTGCCTTACCCCTACGAGGCGCTGGAGCCGCACATCGACACGCAGACGATGCAGATTCATCACGACAAGCATCATGCGACCTACGTCAACAACCTGAACGCCGCGCTCAAGGACGCGCCCGACCTTCAGGGCAAGAGCATCGAGCAGCTCCTCAAGGACATCGACTCCGTGCCCGAGAGCATCCGCACGGCGGTCCGCAACAACGGTGGCGGCCACGCCAACCACACGCTGTTCTGGGAGATCATGACCCCGGGCGGCGCGAAGGAGCCGTCGGGCGCGCTGGCGACCGCGATCCAGACCGCGGTCGGCTCGCTGGACGACCTGAAGGCGAAGGTGAACGACGCGGGCGCTAAGCGGTTCGGCTCCGGCTGGGCCTGGATCGTCACCGACGCGGCGGGCAAGCTGGAGGTGATCTCCACGCCGAACCAGGACTCCCCGCTGATGGAGGGCAGGACCCCGATCCTGGGCGTGGACGTCTGGGAGCACGCGTACTACCTGAAGTACCAGAACAAGCGCCCGGACTACCTGTCCGCCTGGTGGAACACGGTCAACTGGGACAAGGTCGCCGAGAACTACACCAAAGCGAAGGCGTAAAGGCAATCG
The DNA here is from genome assembly GCA_035539875.1 of Armatimonadaceae bacterium. GTDB lineage: Bacteria > Armatimonadota > Armatimonadia > Armatimonadales > Armatimonadaceae > CALEKU01. The sequence goes on along the minus strand of DATLHN010000513.1, from coordinate 1,278 downwards.
GTCCGGAGCCTGAGGTTTTAGCAGCCCCGCACGGCAGACGGTGCGGGGCTGCGTCCCGCCTCAGATCGTCCGGTAGCGCTCCCACTGCCGCCTCATCTTCGCCAGGAACGCGACGAACCGGGCGTCCCGGCGGAGCGGGTCCAGGTTGGCGTCGCTCGCGTACAGCGGGTAGCAGGGGAAGCCGTCGTCGGCCGCCGCCTCCAGCCACTCTATCGCCTGCCCGGGCTTGTCCATGAGCGCGTACGCGCACGCGATGTGGTAGGCGGTGTGGTGGAAGTGGCCGAAGCCCTTTCCAATCTCGACGGCCGATCTGATCTTCGCCTCCGCCTCGCGATCCCGCCCGGCGGACGCCGCCAGCACCGCCTGCACGCTGGTGAAAAGGCCGCCGCTGTCCTCCGGATGGTCTTTCAGGAGCTGTTCGAGCGTGGCGGCCGCCTCCTCCTTCTTCCCTAGGTTGTAGAGCGCCCAGGCGATCTGGTACCCGACCAGCGACGGGTTGACGTCCCCGGGGATCGCGCGCAGAATGGTCAGCGCCTCCTCGTATTTCCCCTGAAAATTGAGGGTCTGACCGGCCCGGAACTGTGCCAGGTTATTGTTGGGATTGGTGGTGACCGCCTCGTGCGATTCCCGGAGCGCCTCGTCAAAGGCCCCGATGTGGCAGTAGACGAGCGCGAGCTGATTACGCGCCTCGTCCAAATTCGGGTTCAGCGCCAGGGCGCGGCGATATTCGCGGATCGCCTTCTCGTGCGGGAAATTGTTGGCGGGCGTCCAGAGTAGGCGACCACGGGCCAGATGCGCCACCGCCGAATTCGGGTCCAGGGCGAGTGCTTTCTCCGCCGCCATGAAAGCCTTTTCCGCCAACTTCCGCTCTTCCGGGGCGAACAAGAAAAGCTTCCACGTGTAAGCCTGGGCCAGTTCCGCCTGGGCCGGGGCGAAGGCAGGGTCCGCCTCCACGGCGCGTTCCAGAGCCAGGATCGCGGCTTCGTTATCCTCTTTGTTCTGGCGGTGGAGATGAAACTTCCCGCGCAGGTAGTGATCGTACGCTTCCGGGTTGACCGGCCCCACGCTGCCAACCCGCACCTGCTTCTGCTGCGAAACCTTGGCCCGGATCGCCCCGAGGACGTCCCGCGTCACCTCCCTTTGCATGGCCAGCACGTCGCGCAGGTCGCGCTCGTAGCTGTCGGTCCAGAGAGTGCGGTCCGTCTGCGCGTGGATCATCCGGACGGCGATCCGCACACGACCGCCAGAGCGCCGCACCGAACCCGTCAGCAGTACGTC
>DATLHN010000512.1:0-2709 GCA_035539875.1 Armatimonadaceae bacterium | reverse complement strand
CCCACGGGCAGGACGCGCCGCCGACGCCCCGCCCCCTCCGGAGGGGGCGGGGCGTCGGCGGCGCGTCCTGCCCGTGGGTCCGGGCGGGTCCGCCGCCGAGTGGCTGCGCGCCGGGTTCTTCTTCGTCCTCGGTGGCGTCCTGCTGCTCGCGCTCGCCGCGTTCGCCTGGCAGGTCGTCCGCGCCGTGGCGGGCATCGCCGCCCCGTTCGTCGTCGGCGTCGTCCTCGCGCTGCTCCTGGACCCGGTCGTGGACCGGCTCCAGCGGCAGCGGGGCATTCCGCGCGCCGGGGCCGTCGCGCTCGTCTTCGCCGTCGTGCTGCTCGTCGTCGCGCTGCTCGCCGCCCTGATCGTCCCGCTCCTGATCGACCGCATCGGCTACTTCACCCAGCACGGCCCGGAGTACGTCCGCCTGCTCACCGGCGCGATCAACGAGTACCTGCGCACGCACGACCGCATCGGCCCGATCGCCCTGCCGCGGAGCGTGGACGCCCTCGCGGCGCAGTACTCCGGGGCCGCGGAGAAGTACGTCCGCGACAGCGCGGGCGGCGCGCTGGCCTGGCTGACCACCCAGGCGGGCCAGGCGCTGAACACCTTCGTCGCTCTGCTGATCGCCTTCTACCTGATGGTGGACTTCGACCGGCTGCGCGCCCGCCTCCTGTACCTGCTGCCCGCACGCGCCCGCACCCCGATGGCGCGCAGCGTCCACGACGTCCGCGTCATCTTCGCCGGGTTCCTCGGGAAGCTGTTCCTGCTCTGCGTGCTCTACGGCGCGTCGCTGATGACGATCCTGCTGCTGCTGTCGCTGTTCCATCCCGCGCTGCGGCAGTACGCGCTCGTGCTCGGCTTCGCGGGCCTGCTGCTCTACGCCGTGCCGTACGTCGGGGCGACGTCGCTGGTCGTGGGGTCGTTCGTGCTCGGATGGGCCGCGGGCGGTTCGCCCGGATTCGGCGCGGTCTGCGGCGGCGCGGCGCTCGCGCTCAACCTGCTGTTCGACAACGTCGTCTATCCGCGCGTCGTCGGCGGGGGCGTCGGCCTGCACCCGGTGCTGGCCATCTTCGCGCTGGTGCTGGGCGGCAGCGTCTTCGGCCTGCCGGGCATGATCCTCGCGGTGCCGACCGCCGCCAGCATCCAGCGGCTTCTCTACCTGGCGTTCCCGAAGCTGACCGCGCCGACGCCCGAAAGCTTCCTGCGCCACACGGGCGTCACCCCGGACGAGGCCGCGCCGGTCGCCGAAATGCCGCAGGGTCCGGTCTCGTCCGCGGAGGCGGACCTCCCCCGCGTCGAGACCGGCCCACCGCTGCCCGGGGCGTAGCAGCGCGCGCTGCTGCGCCCCGTCGGCCTCAGGACCTGTCGCCGGATTTACCGGACGCGTCCGCAGCCTTTCCCTTGCCCTCGTGCAGTTCGCGGCCCATGTAGTTCGCCTGTTCCGCGACGCCGCCTTCCTCTTCGCGGTCGTTCTCGCCGTCATCGCCGACGAGCGCTGCCGCCGCCGGGCGCACGGGCGCGGCGGTCTCGCCCCCCTTTCGGCCCGTTTCCGGCAACGTCGCCTCGGGCCGCCGCATTTCGCCGCCTTCCATCGCGGCCTCCTCGCGGTGCATCCGGTCGTCCTGCTCGCTCTGCCCGCCCTTTACGTTGTCTGCCATCGGAGTCTTCCTGCCTTTCGCGCCGTTGTGCCGTCCCGACGTCGGGACAGTCGGTATTTACCCGGGACCTTCGGGGACGAACACCGGGGGACCGTCCGGAGGGAGCAGCGGGCGGCGCATGCGGACGTCGGCGCGGGCGTACGGCTCGCCCCCTTCCAGCAGCGGGACGTGCTCGAAGCCGTGTTTCTCGTACAATCGGATCGCCGGGGCCAGCGAGGAGTTCGTCACCAGCTCCAGGTACCGACCTTCCCGCGCCTCCGCCCAGCGGATCGCCGCGGCCAGGAGCAGGTCGCCGTAGCCCCTGCCCCGGTGCGCCTCGTCCACCGTCATCTTCGCCACCTCGAAGCCGTCGCCGTGCCGCAGCAGCGCGACGGTCCCGGCGACGTCGCCCGACCCGGTGACGAGGAACAGCACCTGGCCGCCGCCGCGCACGAAGTGCGCCTCCGGGTCCGAAAGCTCCGCCTCGTCGCCCGGCTCGACCGTGAAGTGGCGGGCGATCCAGGCGCGGTTCAGCCGCTCGAAATCCGCGCGGTATCGCTCCGCATAGGGCACAATAGAGACGGAAGCATCGCCCGAAGCAACATCCGACGACGCAGGAACATCCCCCGACATGGACGACACGATCCCTTCCCCGCCCGCGCCCCACGCCATCGCCCTGGAGGTCCGCGACTACGAGTGCGACCTCCAGGGCGTGGTCAACAACGCGGTCTACCAGAACTACCTGGAACACGCCCGGCACGAGTTCCTGAAAAGCGCCGGTATCGACTTCGCCGCCCTCGCCGCGGCGGGGATAAACCTCGTGGTGGTGCGCGCCGAGCTGGAGTACCGCGCCCCGCTGCGCCCCGGCGACCGGTTCCGGGTGCTCACCCGGGTCGAGCGCGAGTCGCGCGTGCGCCTGGCATTCGTCCAGGCGATCCACCGCGACGGCGAGGATAAGCCGGTCCTGACGGCCCGCATCGTCGGTACGGCGCTGAACGAGCGCGGGCGTCCCCACGCCCCCGACTTCCTGGACCGGCTGGCGTAGGCACCCACCCCCTCCCTCGCACGCGAAGGAGGGGGTGGGTGC
>DATLHN010000511.1:0-16210 GCA_035539875.1 Armatimonadaceae bacterium | reverse complement strand
GCCTTCTCCCTCGCCTGCGCGAAGACCGCGTGCCTTTCGAACGTCAAGCAGCTGGGCCTTGGGGTGATGATGTACGCCCAGGACTACGAGGAGACGCTGCCGCTCGGGGGGCTGAACGCCGGGTCGGGCGGTACGCTCACCCGCTGGTACCGCGACATCGCGCCCTACATCAAGAACCTCCAGATCCGCGACTGCCCGTCGAGCAGCTTCCCGGTGCCCGCGAACGTGGACAACCGCACGAACTACGGGTTCAACCACAGCCTCGTCGCCTACACGGACATCAGCTCGACCCCCAGCGCCACCCCTTCGGCGGCGCTGGCGCAGATCAACGCGCCCGCGGGCCTGGTGATGCTGGGGGACACGGCACAGTTGGACTTCGTGCGCCTGAGCCCGAGCGCGGACTACCTGGCCCCCGCGACCTGGGCGCGCTACGCCAACAACAACACGGACTGGAACCTGATGCCGCCGTACGTCTGGCGCTCGCCCACCGACGCCGACACGCTCTCGGCGACGCGCCCCTACGAGTCGCAGCGCAACTCGACCACGGCGAGCTACCACCGCCGCCCGGTGCCGTACCACAACGGCGGGCTGAACGTCGCCTTCTGCGACGGCCACGCGAAGTGGTACAAGGTGGAGACGCTGGTCGGCCCGATGCCCCGCGGCTACGACAAGGGCGACCCGAACAACCTCTGGGACAACCAGTGAGGTAGGCCGGGCGCGGGTCCGGACTCTCACCCCCGGATTTCTCTCACCCCCCGCCCTTCGGGCGACCCCCTCTCTCGCAAGCGAGAGAGGGGGTACGGAAACTTCTCCCTAACCCTCTCTCGGCGGCGCAGCCGCGCTCTAATGGCGCTGCGCGCCCGAGAGAGGGTGGCGAGCCTTAGCGAGCCGGGTGAGAGTCCGGGGGGTGAGAGTCCCCAGAGTCCGGTCGCGGGTCGGCGAGCCAGCCCGTGAGCAGCGTCTCGACCAGGTCCGAGAACTCCCGGCCCCGATCCTCTGCCATGAGCGCCATCTTCACCCGCTTGTAGGTCGCCGCGCGGACGTAGGCCGTCACCTGCGTGTAGTCCGGGTCGCTGCGCTTGCCGGAGCGCGGCCGCCCCGGCCCTCGGCGCTCCTGCTGCTGCTGCGGCGGCGCGGCGGCCGTCGTCGTCGGCGGCGCGGGCGGGGTGGCGGCATCGGAGGCTTCGGCGGTATCGTCAGCGGCGGCGTCCGCGCGGGCGCGCTGCGCGTCGCTCAGCAGGCTGGCGAACCGGCTGCCGCCGCGCGCGGGCGTCGTCGTGCCGGGCTTCTTCGTGTCCTCGCTGCTCCTCACGGCAGTATCTCCTTTCCGACGGCCTCGTATTCCTTCCAGGCGCGGTCGGCGCGCGGGTCGCCGGGCACGTCGAAGACCGGTATTCCCTGGAGCGACGCCTTGGTGAACGCCGAGAGTCGCCCGATCTCGGACGCGAACAGCGGCAGCCCGGCCTCGCGGATCAGCGCGCGCGCCTCGTCGCCGTCGCGCGACGGGCGGGGCGGGACGATCGTCAGGAGCACGCGGAACCGCTCGGCCTGGAGCGCCCGCAGCGCCTCGACCGTCGCCAGCAGGGCGTCGAGCGCGAGGGCGTCGGGCGTGGTCGGGAGGACGAGCAGGTCGCAGCCGTCGGCCAGCGCCTCCAGGTCCTCGCGCGAAGGGCGGGCGGGCGTGTCGATGACCACGTGCTCGGCGTCGCGGACGTAGCGCGCGGCCTGCCGCTCGTCCACCACGCGGAAGGGGAGCGACCCGCGCTTCGCCCACCCCGACGCCGAGCGGTTCGGGTCGCCGTCGATGAGCAGCGTCGCGCCGCTGTCGTCATCTTCGGCGGCATCGTTGCCGCCGACGCGGTCATCGCCGCCGGGGCGATGGCGGCGACGATGCCGCTGGAGGTAGGCGGCGAGGTGGACGGCGGTGGTGGTCTTGGCGACCCCGCCCTTGAACGAGGCAACGGTGACGATCATGGGGCTCGGGCTTTTCGGCGTTTCGCGTACGCAAAATTACGAACGTCCGCGTGCGTACAATTGCGGAAGTCCGCTTTCAGTATAGCACGCGGGAGCGCCGGAATCGCCGGGCATCATGCCGTCGCGGTCTATGCATTGCGGCTCGCGCCATTAGACCGAGTCGCTCGCTTTGGGTCCGACCTTTTCTTGGCGTGTAAATCACCGAATAACAAGCAATCAAGTCAAGGAAGCACCGCGTTCCCGCCCAAAGCCAATTCCTTTACCAATATCTCAGAAATTCTCGTGCAATGCTGTCTGACTTCATTTGACAATCAGTAGGCAGGCACGCGGATTATACTCTCGATGGCTTCCACGATATTGTTTCCTACGACGATCAATTCGCCCGTGTGTGTAAACATGCATACCTCCCCGTGAGGGATAATATAGAGCGGATTACGGAGGCTGTCCCGAGAACCGATGAGGCACATGGGGGTCCCGGTATCTTCGAAGGGCTGCGTGAAGTCTGGAACGTGCTTCCAGAGTGCCTGAGACGGATCGAAGCCGAAGGCGTTTCCTCGGGACGCGACGGGTTCTCGGACCACGATCCCCCCGAACGAACGCAGCACTTCCAGCGCTTCGGGGACGACGGTAAGTCCCTCCCGCGCGTACAGCGCCTCGTATTCCGCCGTACTCACCCGCCGCTCGGGAGACCAGCCAGCCTGGCGCAGAACGGCTTCCGTCTTCGCCAAAAATACGGGTAGATTGTGCATAATGATTTCTACTCTTAACTGGTTAAGAGGGTATCAGTCTTGACTGCGTAGTTCGCGTTCTCGGGTAGACCATCGTTTCCTAAACGAGCGTTGTGATCTGCCTGTTCGGCCAGCAACGCGAGAGAGCGACGCCGTCGCGGTCTACGCCTTGCGGCGCGCGACCACGCGGACGAAGCCGAGGTTCTGCCCGGCGTCGGCGCGCAGCGCGCTCGCCTCCGGCTCGTACCAGGGGTAGCCGTAGTCGCGGCAGACCTCGTGCCACGTCAGCCACTGCGCCCAGCCGTCCGGCACCAGGTCCGCCGCGCGCACATCGACCAGGTTCGTCTTCGCCCAGTGGCGTCGCCACCACTCCGGGCTGTGGAACGTGGCGTGCTCCGGGGTCCAGTAGGCCGCGAGGTGCGGCGGGACCTCGGCGTCGTCGGGCCACTCCTCGCGCAGGCCGGGCGAGACGAAGCCGATCTGGCCGCCGGGGCGCACGAACCGCAGGCAGTAGGGGAGGTAGTGGTCGCCCGTGCCGAAGTAGTGGTAGGCGTCCAGGCTCACCACCGCGTCGAAGAAGCCGTCGGCGAACGGCAGCGTGTGGGCGTCCACGCGCAGCGGGAACACGCGGGCCTCCTGGCCCGCGGCGCGCACACGCTGCCAGTTCTCGCCGGGCGGCGTCCACAGCTCCGCGGCCCAGACGGTGACGCCGAACTCCTCGGCCAGGAAGATCGAGCTGACCGCCTTGCCCGCGCCCAGGTCCAGCACGCGCATTCCGGCCTGCAGGTCCATCGCCTGGCACAGCGCCTCGGTCTGCCAGAGCGCGTTCGGCCCCATCAGGTTTTCGAGCGCCCAGCGGGGGTTGTAGCCCGCCGAGCGCGGGAAGGCGTCCACGCGCAGCCGCTCCACGAGGGCGGCGTCGTTGGGGTCGATGGTTCGGTAGCGGTGTGCCGGTGGCAGGGTCATGGTCGGTTGTCGTCCGGGAATGGGGTGAAGTGGCCGCGCGCGCCCGCATGCGGGCGCGCACTTTCTCCTTATACCCGATGCGGACGTGCCGAGCCGACTACGGGCGCGTCTTCTCTTCCGGCGACGACGGAAGGAAGAACAGGACGACGCCGAAGAGCACGGCGAACGTGCTAAACCCCTGAACGGCCCCGCCGAACGAGCCGAATATCATCGTCGGGAGGCCGACGACCAGGCCGACGATCAGAAGGATCAGTCCGAGCGTCCGCGGCGTCACGCGCCGCCCCGGTGATTTCGTCAACATTTAGCACCTCCTGCCGTGTACGACACCCCGGGCGCCGGGAAGTCGCACCCTGAGGAAGATCCGACGCGCGCGTAGAAAACAGGGCCATGACGACACGACGATTTACCCCGCACGAGCGCCGCGCGCGGCTCGCGTGCGCCCTCTGCGCCGGGACGCTGCTCGCGGTGAGCCTGGCGGCGCACGCGCGGCACCAGTGTGACCAGGCGCGGGTCCGGATACTGGAAGCGCGCCTCCAGCGGCTCCAGCGCGACGACCTCCGCGAGCGGTTCGCCGTCGAGCAGTTGGTCGCGCAGCGCCGGGAGAACGCGGCCCTCCGGGCGCGCCTCGACGCCTACGAGCGCGCGGCGGCCTCGGCGGCGCGGCGCGACTGGTGGTACGGAGCGAAGGTCGCGATCCCCCGCGGGGGAGGCGCTCCTTCCCGCGACGCCGACCTGCCCTCGCGCGACCAGTAAACCCGGCACGCCGTGGGGCGCGGGAAGCGGAGTACGCCATGACCCGGTCTGAGATCACGCGCCGACGCCTCCGCAGCCAGCGGATCGAGGTCCCGGAGGGCAGCACCGCTGGCGGCGGCGGAGTAGCCGCGGTCGTCTCCCACCTCGGGGCGGTGCAGGCGCAGGACTACCCGGCGGCGAAGTGGGCCGTCGCGCTGCGGACCCCGGGCGCGCGGGATGGCGCGGCCACGGACGCCCCGGCCACGGACGCCGCCGTCGAGCGCGCGATAGGCGACCGGGAGATCGTCCGCACCTGGCCGATGCGCGGGACCCTGCACTTCGTCGCCGCCGCCGACGCCCGCTGGATCACCGAACTGCTCGCCCCGCGCGTGGTCGCGGGCACCGCCGCGCGGCAGCGCCAGCTCGGCCTGGACGCCGCGCAGGTCGCCCGGGCCGACAACGTCTTCGCCGACGCGCTCCGGGGCGGAGGGCGGCTGACGCGCGAGGGGATGTACGACGCGCTCGCCCGGGGCGGCGTCGACCCCGACGGGCAGCGGGGCTACCACCTGCTCTCCCGCGCCGCGATGGACGGCGTGATCTGCTTCGGCCCGCACGACGGGAAACAGCCGACGTTCGTCCTGCTGGACGAATGGGTTCCCGGCGCCCCGCGCCTGGAGGACCGCGACGCGGCGCTGGCCGCGCTCGCCCGGCGCTACTTCACCGGCCACGGCCCGGCGACGCTCGCGGACTTCTGCTGGTGGTCGGGACTGACCGCCGCGGACGCGAAGCGCGGCGGCGAGGCGGCCGGGGCCGACCTCGCCGCCGCGACCGACGACGCCGGCCGCGCCTGCTGGATGTCGCCCGCCATCGCGGACGCCGCCGCCGCTGCCACGCCCGAGGGCGGCGACGGCGTCCACCTCCTGCCCGCCTACGACGAGTACCTGCTCGGCTACCGGGACCGCTCCGCCGCCCTCGACCCGGGCCACGCCGCGAAGATCGTGCCCGGCGGCAACGGCGTCTTCGCGCCGATTCTCGTGGTCCGGGGTCGCGTCGTCGGCACCTGGAAGCGGCAGGCCGCGACGCGGACGCGGGCCGCCACCGCCGCCGTCACCCCGTACCCGTTCGAGCCGCTCGCCCCCGCCGACGCTTTCGCCGTGGACGAGGCCGCGCGCCACTACGCCGCCTTCCTCGGCGGCGGCAGCAGCACGCCCACGTGAAATAGCCCCCGGCCGCGTTGCCCATCGCGGCCGGGGGCTTTTCCAGGGTGCGCTCGCTCAATAGGCAGGAGAAGTGGCGCGCGCGCGCGCTCCCTGGAACCTTCCGTCCCGTTGTCCCCGGGCCCGGACAAAAAGTGCCCCCGGCGGCCCCATTGACGCCGGGGAAAGTGAGGGGGCGGCACTCCCGCCGCCCCCCGGTACTTCACCCTAAAGATACCCACAGCAGGCAGGCATGAATGTCGGGACAATCGGAGCCGCGTCGGGAAGTGCGGAGAGCAAGCAGGCGCTCGGCCTGAGGATTCCCGGTAGAACGGCCGACATACCCGGTAATTGTGCTTATCTGGTTGTACAATGTACGCGGTAGCAAGTAGACAGACATCATCTTCGCGCCGTCAACGCCGACCGGGCACGAGAGGATCGCACACCACTATGGCCGCTGCCGACACCGCGGAACCGCGCGCGAGCGCGCCGCCCGCCCCCGGTCCCGAGTCGCGGGACATTGCAGAGCTCGAACGGGAAGTCCGGGACGCGCACCACCGCTGGCTCGCCCTCTTCCACGGTCCCGACTTCTGCCTCTGCTGGTCCGGCGGCCGGGACGCCGCTGCCGCAGCGGTCGCGGCGCGCGACCCGGACCGGTGGGAGGCGATGGTCCGCGCCCGGACTGAGTACCAGGACGCCGTCGTCGCCCTCGCCTGCGCGCTGGCGCGGGAGACGACGGGCGGGCGCGGGTAGTCTCCGTCCGGGATGAGCGGGCGCGCGGTCGGCGCGCGGTACAATCGAGGGAATGAACGAGGGGACGCTGTTCGGCCGGGACCTCGCCCTGCTCTACCTCGACTACGGCGCGACGCTGCTCGCGGCGGCGAGCGGGGCGCTGGCCGCCGGGCGGCGCGGGTACGACCTGTCGGGCATCCTCGCCATCGCGCTGGTCGCCGCCACCGGCGGCGGACTGCTGCGCGACGGCATCTTCCTCCAGGGCGCGCCGCCGGTGCTCGTGCGCACGCCCACGTACCTCGTCGTGGTCGTCGCCGCGGTCGGGCTCGTGCTGCTCGCGGGCCGGTGGCTCCACCGGGCGCGCGTCTTCGAGCAGGCGACGGAACTCGCGGACGCGCTCGGGCTGGGGGCCTACGCGGTGGTGGGCATGCAGCTCGCGGCGACCAAGGGCATGAGCGTGCTCGGCATCACGCTGGTGGGTGTGGTGAACGCCGTGGGCGGGGGGCTGCTGCGCGACGTCCTCATGCGCCAGGAGCCCATCCTGTTCCGCCCGGGGACGCTGCTCGGCCTCGCCGCGCTGGCGGGGTGCCTGGCGCACGTCGCCATGACCGGTCCGCTCCAGTGGCCGCCCGGCCTCGCCGCCTGGCTCACCATCGCGCTGACGTTCGCCGTCCGCATGACCTCCGTGCGCCTCAACCTCACCACGCGCCCCGTCCGCGCCCTCGTCGAGCCGCCCCCCGGCCCGTAGCGCCGGGTTTCCCGGTTTTCTACCCGCCGCGCCGCCGCCGGTACGATCGGCATTCCGGCGCTCGCCCGGCGGCGAGCGCCAGGAGCGCCAGCGAGGACGGCTCCGGGACGGCGGCGTTGACGGCGTTCAGGCGGACGTTGTCGAGGCCCATCCCGGCCTGGTTGCGCGCAAGACCCTGGATGCGGACGCCGATCTGGGACGAGGTGGCGACGCCGTCCAGCGAGCGCAGGACCCAGGTCCCGCCGACGCTGTCGGTGTACGACCCCTGCGCCAGTATGGCGCTGGTCGTCGGGTCGAAAAGCTGATACCCGATGGTCCCGCCGATGGCGTTGGTGGCCCACGCGGCCGTGTCGAGTTCGAGCCGGTAGCTGACCCCGGTAAGCGCCGTGACCACCTGCTCGATTCCGCCCAGAGCGCCCGCCTGGTTCATGTCGAGGAACTGGACGCCGTCGGAGGCGTCGACCAGGACCGTCGGCGCCTGGGTGTAGTTGTTGTGGATGAGGTCGACCCCGTCGCCGAACTGGGTCCAGCCGGGCGTACTCGCGAAGCTCCGGATGAAGAACGGGGAGGCGCTGGCGTCCACCGCCTCGAAGCTGCCGTTGAGCAGCAGGTTGGCCCGCGCGGGGCCGGCACAAAGGGTAAGCCCGGCGAGCATGCCCAGGAGCAATGACTTCCGGTATCCGATCGATCGCATGTCCATCTCTCCCGCCACGTACGTCGCCAAGTGATATTGCGAGGCGCGACCCGCATCTCTGAAGCGGGCAGCCTCGTCGCGACGCCGAATCAGTTGTGCCGCGTTCGAGGCGGGAGTACCGAAACTATTTACCGGGAGTTGCAGAATGGACGGCGGCGGCCTATGGCGTACCGGCCGCCGCCCGAAAAACAAAAAAGCGACCACGCCTCCGGGGAGGGTGTCGCTTACGACGTCTCACATTTCGATTATGAATATAGTATACCATCCCCGGGGCCGGTTTCGCCACCACGTTTACACAAAGGCCTGAAGCCTCAAACGCATTACCGGCGGGATTATGGAAGCTGTAACCGGTCGGTAACAACAAGATTGGCGGCATAAAACGTTCTGGCCAGCTTCTTATTGTCTCGCTGATGGCTCATAAAGGAGCGCGCGTTTTCGTTGTCGCAGGCTCCGCGAGCAGCTTCTCGATAAAGCCGCGCATCTTCGCCTCGCCGCCCGCACTACCCTTCCACTCCAGCTCGCCCATCCAGTAGTAGCGGACGCGACCCTGTTTGTCTATCAGGTAGACCGTCGGCCACCACTGCTGCTGCCAGCGGTTCCAGTTCTCGTTCTTCGGGTCGAACAGGACGGGGTAGGTGATTCCGCGCTTCTTCACCGCCGCCCGTACGTTTTCGATCTCCTTCTCGGACTCCGTCTCCGGCGTGTGGACCCCGACGAACGTCACGTCCCGCCCCGCGAAACGCTTCACCCACGCGTCGTAGTGCGGCAGGTTGCGGACGCAGTTGACGCATCCGAACGTCCAGAAGTGGACGACGTACACGCGGCCCTTTTCGAACGCGACCGGCTTCTCCGCGTTGATCCAGAGGGATTTGTCCCCGGTCAGCGGGGGGACCGGGTGCCGCAGCGTGACCAGCGGTCCCTCGCGCGTCGCCTTGTCCGCTGCCGCCTCCGTCTTCGACGCGCCGCCCTGCGCCCGGGCGGGCGTGGCCGTCGTCGCTGCCGTCGCTGCCGCCGAGAGCAGAAGGAGCAGAACCGCGCCCGCGCGTCGGCCGGGTGTTGTCGTGTGCAGCAGGCGCTTCATGCCGTGTCTCGTGCCTTTCGGAAGATCAGAGGTCATCCAGGGACGGTACAAACGGCGCGGGAGGAAAGTTCACCGGCCGAGCGGCGCCTTGCTGCGCTGCATTGCCCGGGACCCGCAAAATTGCTGTTTGTGACCCTACGTTACATAATCTCGCGGATTCTCCTCTGCGGCGGGGTGTGTCCGCAGCCCACAATCAGACTGGTAATTCGTCCCTGCCCGCTTCGTCCCCGAATTCAGGGAAGTGGGGCCGGGACAAGAGCCGTGGGAAAACGGCCGGAACGCCATTGGTTTGAGCCGTCGCTCGCTTCGGGCCGTTGGGGGGTCCGCGACGGGAAACGGCGTGTCTCGGAATGAGATGACGCCCGCAACGGGAAGAGGAGTAGAACATGGATCGGATTTCGTCACTTCGGCGTGGCGGCGACGGCCGCGCTTCGGTCTTTCTCGGTCGGTTCGCCGCCATCGCCATACTATCGGCACTTCTTCTGGTCGGAAGCCCGGCCGCGCGCCGGGCGCGGGCGCAGAACCACGTCGGGAATGCCTACGCCGCGAAGGTGTCGGTGGACGTCCTCAACGTCGGGGGCGCGCAGGACCTGGTCAACGTCTCCGTCGCCGACACGGGCAGCCTGCCCGCGCCCGGCGGGAGCCTGAGCGCCAGCCTGCTCAGCGTCAACCTCACCGCGGGGGCAGACGTCCCGCTCGTCAGCTCGCTCTTCACCGTCCTCTCCTCGGGCACGGCGACCGGCTCGACGGTCGGGGGCAGCGGTCTGACCTCCAGTAACGCGCGCATCGAGGGCGTGAACGCCTTCCCGGGGTTCTTCCTCCTCGGCCTGAACAGCACCAGCCTCCTGAGCGCGACCGTGATCGAATCGACCACGACCGCGGACGGCGGCGGGACTGTGGGTTTCTCGACGTTCGCGGACCTGCTCTTCGCCGGTACGCAGATCGCGCCGACCGGGGCGCTGAACGAGACGTTCTACGTCAACGCGTTCGGGCAGGTGCGCGACACGACGTACGGAATCGGCGACGTCGCGCGCCTGGTGCTCAACCGTCAGACCGTGGACGGCAGCGGGGCGCGTACGACCGACGCCGTGGCGCTCACCGTTCTGGACGACGGCCTGCTGCTCGGCCTCGCCAGCGCGGACGTCGTCCTCGCGTCCTCCACGGCGGGTTTCCAGGCGGCGACCGCCGCCGTCCCGGAGCCGGGCTCCGCATTGCTGGTGGGCATAGGGCTGGTCCTCGTCAGCGGCGGCGTCGCCGGGCGGGCACGGCGGCGGGATACCCGGAGCTAGCCGCTCCGTCCTGAGTGCGAACGCCAGCGCATCCCGTGACCGCGCGGGCATTTTGCCGCCGACCCGACCCTGTCCCGCGAAAATAAGCCCCCGATGGGCGGCGGTAGTGGGGCCGCGCCCGCGGGGGCGGGAGAGAGTTCCCTTCGAGGGGTAGAAAGGGTTCTACGCCTCCGTCATACCCGGGAAATAAGGCGACGAATCCGGGCAGGCACGGCGCGGGGCGTCAGCGCCGGTCGGGGTTCTCTTCGCGGGCGGCCTCCAGCCAGGCGATCGTGGCATCCTGGTATGTCAGCCGGGCGCGCACCATGTCGCGCCACATCCGCGGGTCCTCGGCCAGGCACGGCGACGTGAAGAGACGCCACCAGCAGCGCCAGGCGTCCTCCCGCGCCGCCGCGAGGAGCCGCAGGCGATACGCATCGGAGACCGGTCGCCTCGGGGAGACGGCGAACGCCTGCCCGGTGGCGGCGGCGGCGGCCTCGGCGGTGCCGGGGGCGAGCGTCGTTGCTGCAGTGATTCCGGGGGGCGACGGGATTTCCATGCCTCAGTATGCCTCGGCCGCGCGCCCGCTCCCACCGGGAGAGTACGCCATGCTGTCAGGAATAACAGCATCGCGGGAGGCCGGACGCCCGAATACGCGGCCCCTCGGGGTATACAATAGGCCAGCAGGCCGCCCGCCTGTCCTCCCGCGCGCGGGCGCGGGCGCGGGCGTCGGGATGGCTCGCGGAGGAGTCGTGACCCCATGGGCGCCGGAGACTTAGCGACGCACGCCGCGGAGGGCGCGGCGGCGGCGGCGGTGGCGGCGACGGAAGCGACGGAGGAAGCGGCCGGGGCAACAGGAGACGCCGACCAAACCGCGGCGGCAGGGCGGACGCGCGCCCAGACGGATCGGCGGATTCGCCTCGCCGTCGATAACGCCCTCGATTTCGCCATCGTCACCATGGACCGGGAGGGGCGCTTCGACACCTGGAGTGTCGGGGCGGAACGACTTCTCGGCTATTCGGAGCGGGAGGCGGTCGGGCAGCACGTCTCGCTGATCTTCACGCCCGAGGACCGCGCGCGCGGCATCCCCGAGGCCGAGATGCAGACCGCCCTGCGCACCGGCCGCTCCGACGACGAACGCCTCCACGTGCGAAAGGACGGCACCCGATTCTTCGCGAGCGGCGTCCTGAGCGCGGTGCGCGACGAAGCCGGAAACTTCGAAGGCTTCGCCAAGATACTGCGCGACCTGACCGAGCGCCAGCGCACGCAGGAGCTTCTGCGCGACTCGGAGGAGCGGTACCGCACCCTCTTCGACTCCATCGACGAAGGCTACTGCGTCGCCGAGGTCCTCTTCGAAGGGGCGCGGGCGACGGACCTGCGCTTCTTCGAGGTCAACGCGCTGCTGCGGGACCGCGCCGGGGGCGACGTGCCCCCCGGGCGGACGGCGCGCGAGCTGGCGCCGGGCCTGGAGCAGTTCTGGTTCGACGCCTTCGGCCGCGTCGCCCTGACCGGCGAGCCCGTCCGCTTCCAGAACCGCTCCGAGGCACTGGGCGGCCGGTGGTTCGACGTCTACGCGTTCCGCGTCGGCGACCCCGGGGGCCACCGTGTCGCCATTCTCTTCAGCGACGTCACGGGGCGAAAGAACGCGGAGGCCGAGGCGCTCGCCCTGAAGGCGGGCCTCGCCGACGACCTCGCCGCCATCAGCCGCCTGCACGCGCTGAGCACCCGCCTGGTGATGGCGGCGGGCGGCGGCGGCGGCGGCGAGGCGGCGCTCGGCGACGTGCTGGACGAAGTGCTCGATGCTACCATCGATCTCCAGGGCGCGGACCTGGGCAACCTCCAGCTCTACGACCGGGCGACCGGGCGGCTCTTCGTAGCGGCGCAGCGCGGCTTCGCCCGCGAGTACCTCGACCGCTTCACGGGGGGAGTACCCGCCGACGAGGGCAGCGCGGAGGCGGCGGCGGCGGGCGCGGCCATCGCCGCCGCCAAGCCGTCCGGCCGCGCGATCGCGCGCCGGGAGCGGGTGATCGTCGAGGACGTCGAGGCGGACCCGGAGTACGAGCCGCTCCGGCCGCTCGCCGCGGAGGCGGGCTACCGCGCGGCGCAGGCCACGCCGCTGTTCAGCCGCGACGGCGAGCCCCTCGGCGTGCTCACGACCCACTTCCGCCGCCCGCACCGGCCCGGCGAGCGGGAGCTGACGCTGACCGACCTTTACGCCCGCCTCGCCGCCGAGCTGATCGAGCGCAAGCGCGACGAGCAGGCGCTGCGCGACAGCGAGGGGCGGCTGCGCATCGCGCTGGAGGCGACCGGCCTCGCCCTCTGGGAATGGGACATCGCGGCGGACCGCGTCCACTGGTCCCGGGAGGCGCATTCCGTCACCGGACTTTTCCCCGGGCAGACGTCCGAGGGGATCGACGCCCTGCGGCGTCTGGTCCACCCGGAGGACGCCGACGCCGTCGCCCGGGCGTCGGAGGAGGCGGTGCGGACGGGCGGCACGTTCCAGGCCGAATACCGCCTCGTCGGTCCGGACGGCAGGGTGCGCTGGGTGTCCAATCACGCCCGGGTGGAGAGGGACGCTTCCGGCCGACCCTTCCGCATGATCGGGACGCTCGAAAACATCTCCGAGAGGAAGAACCGCGAGCGGGACGCCGCGTTCCTGGCCGCGCTCTCGGACACGCTGCAGCCGCTCTCGGACGCGGCGACGATCCAGGTCGAGGCGGCCCGCACGCTCGGGCAGCACCTAGGCGTGAACCGGGCGGTCTACGCCGAGGTCGCGCCGGACGGCGCGGCGCAGGTGCTGGCGGGAGGCGGCCACGTCGAAGGCGTCCCGCCGCTCGACGGGCCATACCCGGTGGGCGCGGTCGCGCCGGCAGTTTTCAGCGCGCTGCGGGCGGGGAAGACCGTCGTCTGCCCCGACACGGCGGCGGCCGACGCCGATCCCCCGATGAACGCGGAGCAGGTGGCGCGGACGGAGGCGATGGCCATCCGCGCCCACGTCACCGTGCCGCTCGTCAAGGACGGGGCGCTCGTCGCGCTGCTGTCCGTCAACCATGCGACGCCGCGGGAGTGGACGCCCGGCGAGGTGGCGCTGGCGGAGGAGGTGACCCGGCGCACCCGCTTTGCCGTGGAGCGCGCCCGCGCCGAGGAGGCTCTGCGCCAGAGCGAGGCGCGCTTCGCCGCGATCTTCGCGCAGGCCGAGGTGGGGATCAGCGAACTGTCCCTCGACGGCCGCTTCCTGCGCGTCAACGACGCCCTGTGCCGCATCCTCGGCCGCTCGGCCGAGGACCTTCTCGCGCGGACCGTCGCCGACGTCACCCACCCGGACGACCTCGCCGCCAGCCTCGTCTGCCTGCGCGGCCCGGTCGAAACGGGCGTCCCCGCGTCGGTCGACAAGCGCTACGTCCGCGGCGACGGGACCGCCGTCTGGGCCAACAGCATCGTCAGCCGCCTCGACGACGAACAGGGACGCCCGCTCACGCTCCTCGCGGCCACCGTGGACCTGACCGAGCGGAAGCGGGCCGAGGAGGCGCTGCGCCGCGCGAACGACATCCTCGAAGAGCGCGTGGCGGCGCGCACCCGCGCGCTGACCGAGCGCACCGAGGAGCTGGCCCGCACCAACGAGGTGCGCCAGGAACTCCTCCGGCAGCTCGTCACCGCGCAGGAAGCGGAGCGCGGGCGCATCTCGCGCGAGCTGCACGACGAGCTGGGCCAGTCGATGACCGCGCTGATGCTCGGCCTGCGTAGTCTGTCGGACGACCCCGCGCTCGCGGCGGCGGCGTCCCCGTCCGCCACGGAGACGCTCGATCGGCTCCGGGACGTCACGAGCGACCTCGCCGAGAACGCGCACCGCCTGTCGTTCGCGCTGCGGCCCACCGCGCTGGACGACCTCGGCCTCGTCGCCGCGCTCTCCAACTACCTGGAGGAGTGGCGGCACTGGAGCGGCGTCCCGGCCGAACTGGAGACGGTCGGCTTCGACCCGGCCGCGCCCGGCGACTCCCCGGTGCGCCTGCCGCCGGAGGTGGAGTCCACGGTCTACCGGGTGGTTCAGGAGGCGCTCAACAACGTGCTGCGCCACGCGGTGGTCGGCGCGGCGGGCAGCGGGCACGCCGGGGCGACCTGCGTCGGCGTGCTGCTCCACCTGCTGCGCGGCGAGCACCAGGCGGAGATCGTCGCCACGGTCGAGGACGACGGCCCCGGGTTCGACGCGGAGGCGGCGCTGCGGCTCTCTCCCGAGAACCAGCGCCTCGGCCTGTTCGGCATGCGCGAGCGCGCCGCCCTGGTCGGCGGGACGCTCGGCATCGAGAGCACGCCGGGCGGCGGCGGCACCACCGTCTTCCTGCGCATCCCGCTCGCGCGGCCGGGGAGCTAACCGAGCACGCAGTCGTCGAGGAACGCGTTCCGGAACGTCCCGCCCGGGTCGAGCCGCGCCGCCAGCGCGCGGAAGTCCGAAAGGCGCGGGTACAGCGCCGCGATACGCTCCGGCGGCGTCGCGAACAGCTTGCCCCAGTGCGGGCGGGCGTCGAACGGGGCGAGCCGCTCGTCCAGTGCCGGGAGCAAGGCGCTCACCCCGGGGCCGTCCGGCTTCCAGGTGAAGTGGATGGCGACGCACGCCTGCCGATAGCACGGGCTCAGCCACAGGTCGTCCGCGGCAACGGTCCTCACCTCCGACACCCAGAGCAGCGGCGCGATCGTCTCGCCGAGCGCCGCGACCGCGCGCAGGGCGGGCAGGGCGTGCTGGCGCGGGATAAGGTACTCCGTCTGAAGCTCCGCGCCGCTGCTCGGCGTGTACTCCAGGCGGAAGTGCGGCAGCCGCTCGTGCGACGGGCCGGGGACGCCGCACTGCGGCGTGCAGTTCTCCGCCGATATCTCCTCGATCGGGTGCAGGTCGCGCGCGGCGAGCGCCGCGCCGAACCACTCCGGCTCGGCCGGGGCGGCGGCGTCCTCCGGCGAATCGACGCGCCGCTTGCGCCACACCTGCGTGAACCGCGGCGCGGCCCAGTCGGTGAAGAGGCTGACGCTGTAGCCCCCGCCGGTGACCGCGTCGAAGTTCGCCTCCAGCGTCTCCAGCGGCAGGTTCCGGTAGACGTCCTGCCGGACCGTAAACGCCGGGACCACCTCCAGCGTCAGCTTCGTCACGATCCCGAGCGCCCCGAGGCCGACGACCGCGCCCGCGAGCGCGTCGCCGTCCGCCTCGCGGGTCAGCGTCACGGGCGCGCCGCTCGCGGTGACGATCTCCAGGCCCGCGACCGCCGCCGCCAGGTTCGGGTTCGCGTCGCCCGAGCCGTGCGTCGCCGTCGCCGCCGCGCCCGCGACCGAGATGTGCGGCAGCGACGCCAGGTTGGCGACCGCCAGCCCCTCGGCCGCCAGGTAGCGGCACAGCTCGCCGTAGCGGACCCCGCCCTCGATGGTCACCCGGCCCCGCTCCCGGTCCAGCGACAGCACCCGGTTCAGCCGGTCCACGGAGATCAGGTCGCCCCCCTCCGAGTCGGCCACGTGGTTGAACGAGTGGCGCGTCCCCAGCGCCTTCAGACGCGCCAGACCGCCGCCGCGAGCGCCGCCCGACGCCAGCCCGGCGACCACCGCCCGGACCCCCTCCACGGAACCGGGCCGGTGCACCCGCTCCGCGCCGTAGACGAAGTTGCCCGCCCAGTTCGTCAGTTCCACCGCCATCGTCGTCGTGCTCCTCCCCGGTCGCCGCCGCCGCCGCTGCCGCGCTGCCGTTTCCCGCCCCCGGGCGGCGGGTACTTCAAGGTTGTACCCTTTTCGAGCGAAGGAGCCGAGATGCACATCCGGAAATCCCGACGGGCCGTAACGGCGGCGGCAGCGACGGCGGCGGCAATAGTCGGCCCGGCCGCCGCGCAGCAGACGCCGCCCACGCCGCCGTTACGGCCCGTCGGGACTTCCGGATGTGCATCTCGGCTCCTTCGCTCGAAAAGGGTACAACCTTGGAGTACCCGCCGCCCGGGGGCGGGAAACGGCAGCGCGGCAGCCGCAGCGACGGCGGGAGGAGCACGACGACGATGGCGGTGGAACTGACGAACTGGGCGGGCAACTTCGTCTACGGCGCGGAGCGGGTACACCGGCCCGGGTC
>DATLHN010000510.1:0-1692 GCA_035539875.1 Armatimonadaceae bacterium | reverse complement strand
CTCCAGGCTCCGTTCGTGGACGACACCTTCGGCGGGCGGACGCCCGACGACGCGCACCTGACGGGCGTCATCGTCCGGCTCAACACCGACGGCACCGCGCCCCCCGACAACCCGTTCTACGCCTTCGGCGCGGCGGTCGGCGGCGAGGTCGGGGCGAACCTCCAGAAGGTCTACTCCTACGGGCACCGCAACGGCTTCGGCATGGCCTTCGACCCCGTCGCCGGTCACCTCTGGGAGACGGAGAACGCCGACGACGCCTTCAGCGAGCTGAACCGCGTCGTCCCCGGCATGAACGGCGGCTGGATACAGATCATGGGGCCGCTTTCGCGATTTTCGCAGTTCAAGCAGATCGAGACGACCGACTTCAACAGCGCGCTCCAGCAGGTGCGCTACCCGCCGACCCGCATCGCCTACACGGCCAACCTCGCGCTCTCGCGCATGCTCGGGCTGCCCGGGGCGACCTACGTCGACCCGGACTTTAGCTGGAAGTACGAGATCGGGCCGTCGGGCACGACGTTCGTCCGCGGGAACGCGCTCGGCGCGGAGTACGACGGCACGCTCTGGATCGGCTCGGCGCGCAGCTTCGGTCAGGTCGGCGGCAGCGGCGGCAGCCTGTACCGCTTCCGGTTGACGCCGGACCGCCTGCACGTGGACGTCAGCGCGGACCCGCGCCTCGCCGACCGCGTCGCCGACAACCTGCGCCGCGCGCAGAAGTTCGACCCGACCGAGAGCGAGTCGCTGATCATCGGCGAGGGCTTCGGCATCACGCCGTCGATCGAGCAGGGGCCGGACGGCAACCTGTACGTCGTCTCGAACACGGACGGGGTGATCTACCGCATCTCGCGCCGACCCTGACCACCATCCGAACGGGAGAATGAACCAGTGAACCCATTAAGAACAGCAGCCCTCTTCGTCCTGCTGGTAGCCGCCGCCGGGTCCGCGCCGCCGCGCGCGGCGCACGCCCAGAACATCCCGCTCGTTACGAACGGCGGGTTCGAGTCCGGTTTTAGCGGCTGGACCGTCGCCAACCAGCTCGGCAGCGAAGGCACGTTCTTCATCCAGAGCGGCACCGCCAGCCCGGTGAACGGCTTCCCGGTACCGGCCCCGCCGCAGGGGACGAACGCGGCGATGACCGACGCCGAGGCGGGCGGGTCGCACGTCCTGTACCAGGACTTCCTCGTGCCGACCAACGCCGTCGGCGGCAGCGTCAACTTCTCGCTGTACTGGAACAGCGGCGCGAACTTCGTCAACGGCCCCGGACTCGACTGGGCGGCGACGAGTCCGGTGGGCGGCAGCGTCCTGAACCAGCAGATCCGCGTGGACATCCTCCTGGCCGGGTCCGACCCGTTCAGCGTCGCGCCGGGCGCGGTCCTCCAGAACCTGTTCCAGACGACCGCGGCGTCCCCGCTGGAGTCGGGCTACAACAACTTCACCCTGGACACGTCCGGCCTGTTCGCGGCGCGCGCGGGCCAGACGCTGCGCCTGCGCTTCGCCGAGGTCGACAACGTCTCGTTCCTGAACCTCGGCGTGGACGCCGTCTCCGTCGTCGCCGTCGTTCCCGAGCCGGGCGCGGTCGCCACGGTCGGCGTCATGCTCGGCGCGCTCGGCCTCGGCCTCGCCCGCGGCCGGGTGCGCCGCCGCGCGAAAGGCGGCGGCGGCACGCCGCTGGCGGACGCGGCGTAGGAGGCACCC
>DATLHN010000509.1:0-2280 GCA_035539875.1 Armatimonadaceae bacterium | reverse complement strand
GGGTAACCTCTCCCCCCGCCGTTCCGGCGACCCCCTCCCCTCGGAAGGGAGGGGGTGAGGAATCCTATGCCTACCCTATCCATAAGCGAAGAAGAGGTCCTGCGGCTGTGCCGCCTGGACGAGGGCGACGTCGATCTGGTCGCCGAGGTGGCGACGCTGCTTGCGGACGAGCAGGAGGCGGTCGAGGCGACGATCACGGCGGCGGCGCTGGCGGATGCGACGCTGACCGCTCTGCTGCGCCGGAACGTCGCCAAGCTGCTGGCGGCGGGCTACCTGGAGATGCGCGGCCGGGAGGAGGGCGCGACCGGCAGCTTCCAGGGCGCGGGCCTGAGCCTGGGACCGGCGAAGTTCGACTTCGTGACGCGGCTGCGCGAGGAGGCGGACGCGGCGCTGCGGCCGTACCGGCGGCTCGGGGCGACGGTCGCGGCGTCGGGCATCGCGACCGCCAGTCCCGCGAGCCTCACCGCTCAAAACGCGATGTTCGGCCGGAGCGAGGGGGACAGACTCCGGGAGGTAGAGGATTGAGCGGCGGCGGCGCGCTGCCGTGCCCGTACTGCCAGGCCGCGGGCACGGTGCCGGTGTCGGAGATCGACCCGGACCCGGACGCCGAGCCGGGCGGCGGCGAGCCCGACGAGGGCGCGCGCGTGGAGTGCCCGGTCTGCCTGGGGGATACGGTCGTACCGGCCGACGCCGGGTTCGAGGCGCTCGCGGACGGCGGCGAGGAGGGGGACGTGCTCGACGGCGGCGCGGCGGCGGCGCTGCGCGAGATGTTCGAGTGGATCGCGGGGGTAGAGGACGTCGGCGGGACGGCGGCGCGCGGCCTGTGAGCGCGCGCGCGCGCGCGCCGTCCCGTCCCGATCAACTGAGGCGGCGTCGGCGCACCATCAGGCCGAGGAGTCCGCCGCCCATGACGACGCCGAAGGCGACCGCGCCCGGCTCCGGCACGGGGTCCACCAGGACCGCCTGGCGCACGCGGAAGTTGTCGTAGTACAGCGACACGGGGAAACCGGATGCGCCGCCGCGGAACAGGACGCTCTGGAAGGAGCCGCCGGGGACGAACGTGACGTTTTCCGGGAGGAAAGATACGGGGCT
Source organism: Armatimonadaceae bacterium (assembly GCA_035539875.1). Taxonomy (GTDB): domain Bacteria; phylum Armatimonadota; class Armatimonadia; order Armatimonadales; family Armatimonadaceae; genus CALEKU01. The sequence goes on along the minus strand of DATLHN010000509.1, from coordinate 1,188 downwards.
ATTCGGCGGGAGGTTGCTCTGGTTGACGGTGGTGGAGCCGACCAGAGCCCCGGTGCCGTTCGCGCCGGAGTACGCGCGGATCTCGATGACGTCGTCGTCGCTCGGCTCGAAGTCGCCGAAGTCGAAGCCGAACGCGCTCAGCTGCGTGTCGAAACTGGCGATGTAGAAGTCGGCCACGTTGTTGTTGAACGAGTCGAGCGTCCGGCTTCCGTAGCTGGCCGGAACGCCGGGAGCCCCGTTGATATTGCTCAGCTCGAACGCCGATCCGTTCTCCCGGGTGAGCGTCATCGTGACGCCGCTGTCGGTGGTGGTCAGCGAAGTACGCGCGCCGAGGCCGAGCGACTCAAAGTCGAACGTTGCCTGTGCGCGGGCGCTCGACGGGGCGAAGGCGATCGCGCCGAGAAGGGCTATCGCCGCGACGGGTAAGTGGAGCCTCATTGTCCGCGGTCCTTTCGGTACCTCGTGGTGATCGGGTCTGGTCCTGTCCGTGCCGATTTAGTTGGTTTTGGTAGATTTTCACGAGGCGGTTGCAGTATACGGCAAGTCCTCTTCAAAACGGGCGGTCGCTATTCAGTCGAATTATGTCTCTTGCAGGTATTTTTTTCAGGCGAACCGGGGGGTGACGATGGGGGAACGCGGGGGAGATGCGCCGCCCGGCGGACGCGGCGCGGCCGTGCCTGCCGACCTGGCGGAGCGGCTGGCGCTGGCGCGGGAGCTGTGGGAGTGGGAGCCGCACGCCGGGCAGCGGGAGTTCCTGTCGCTGCGGCTCGCGGACGGGAAGGAGCCGGGCGTGCTGGTGGCGGCGTGCGGTCGCAGGTGGGGGAAGACGGAGTGCCTGGGAATGGACGTCGCCGCGCGGATACTGCTGGACCCGGACCTCGGGCAGATGGGCGTCGCGCCGACGCGCGACCAGGCCGAAGCCCTGTTCGACAGCGTCGAGGAGAAGATCGTCGGCGCGCGGGAGGCGGCGGCGGAGGATGCCGCGCTCGCGGCCCGCGTCCCGCACCTGGCCGACCTGGAGGTGAAGCGCGCTCCCTACCCGCAGGTGCGGCGCAAGTCGGACGGCCGCATGGTGTTCTGGGTGCGCAGCGCGGGGCGCGACGGCCGCAACCTCCGGGGGCGCGGGACGACGCGCAGGCTCAAACGCTTCCGGGTGATCGTGGACGAGCGGGCCTACGTCAGCGACGA
>DATLHN010000508.1:0-22159 GCA_035539875.1 Armatimonadaceae bacterium | reverse complement strand
GGGTGCAACATCTGGGAGGCCGACCTCAGCGTCCGCCGTACGGCCGACGGCGCCCTGCGGTGGGACGCCGTCCTGCACGGCATCAACGGCGTCACCGCCAAATCCGGGGGCACGCTCGACGCCAAGGGCAGTGGCGGCGCGACTTCACCGGATAGCGCCCTGCGCGTCCGCCAGGACAGTGACGCCGTCGTCCGCCTGCCCGCCGACCTGACCGTGGCGACACTGGACGGCAAGCCCGTGACGCTCCGGGTCGCCCGGTAGGCAGCCGCCCCGCCGAATGCTCCGCCCCGACGTTCTGCCCGTCCTGCTCTGGATCGCGCTCGGCCTCTACCCGGCGTTCTACCTCGGCGTCCTCCTGCACGAGATCGGGCACGCGGTCGCGGGTCGCCTCCTCGGCTTCACGATCACCTCGTTCGGGCTGGGCGTTCGCGCCCCGCTCCTGAGCCTGACCGTTCCCGGCACCGCGACGCGCTTTTACGTCTGCCGCGGGAGCGCCCTCCAGGGCTTCACCTGGTACATCCAGACGGACCCGTTCCCCTCGCCCCGTCGCTTCATCCTCCTGGTGCTCGGCGGTGCGATCGCGAACCTCGCCGGACTCGGCGCGTCGCTCCTCCTGTGGCGGGTGACGGGATGGATTCCGCTGCTGCTGTTCGCCGCGTCGAACGCGGTCCTCACGGCGATGGCCCTCGTGCCCTACTCCTACGCCGTACCGCCCTCCGGCGCGCGCTTCCACTCGGACGGGGCCCTCGCCCTCGCACGACTCCTCGGGAGCGCACCCCGCCGCAGGACGTACAGTCCCGGCGCGCTCCTCGGCATGTCGCCGCTATGGGAGGCCGTGGGTGACCGGCAGATGCTCTGCGCCCAGCGCCTCGCCGCCGCCCTGTACGCCGCCGAGATAGGCGACGAGCAGGGCGCGCGACGGTACCGGGAAGCCGCCTCCGACACTCTCGCGTCGCTGCCCCCCGGCCCCCTCCCGGAGTTCCTCGCGGCATACGCCCGCCTGATCGAAGGGCAGATCCACGCGTACGCCGGGCGCTGGGCGGAGGCGACCGACGCCCTGCGCGCCGCCGAGGAGTCGTTGGCCGCGGGTGGGTACGAATCCGCGGCCCGGCTCGCCGAGGTGCTCCGACACGCCGCCGCACCGGCGGAGGAGCCCGCGTCGCTGCGCGCCGCCGAGGCGGCTCTGGCCCGCAACGCGGGCGCGTGGGAAGCAAGCCGCGGGCGTCGAAAACACCCGGCGCTGGCGCTGGCGGCGTACGAGGCGTGGCTCCTCGTCCACCTGCGGGCGCGACAGGCGAAGGACGTGCTCCTGGATGCATTCCCGGAGCGACTGGAAACGATCCTCGCGCGCTACGAAGCGGCGGCGCGGCGCGGTCGCGACCACCTGGCCGATCTACGCGTCTATTCGGCCCTGGCGCGTTACCGGGAGCAGATGGGGGACGCCGAAGCGGCGGCGGTCGCGCGGCGCAGGGCGGTGGACGCCGCGCGGGCGGTGGACGCCGCCCTCAGCGACGACGCGGACGCGCGCCGCGCCTTCGCCGCGCGGGCCGGGGCCGAGGGTATCAGCCTGGCAGTGCCGCCGCCGTCGCGGCCTTCCGAAGAACCAGCAGGGCGAAGGAGGCGGCGGTAAGCAGGACGAGCCCGAGGACGACGCCCCAGTACGCCCGGCGCAGCGCGGAGCGCTCCTCCCCCGTGGCGCGGTAGTACGGGTCCTGCGCCGCCCGCGCGGCGTTCAGCGGGCTCTCCCGCAGGACCGGCAGGATGCGGCTTCCGTCGAGCGGGGACATGGGGGCCAGGTTGAAGAGGTTGATGAGAAAACTCAGGAACGCCAGCAGGAGGAAGACCTGCTCGCGCACCCCGGCGTAGAGCAGGAGGCAGGCCAGGCCCGCGGCCCCGCCGAAGACCGGCCCCATCAGCGAGACGAACGCGCCGCCCGCCACGGTCGGCGCGCGGTCGCTGGAGACGAACGCCCCCATCAGCGGGACGAAGACGAGGGCGTGGACCTTCAGGCGCAGGCGGCACGCCGCCCAGACGTGCCCCAGCTCGTGCACCAGGATCAGCAGCACCGCGCCGACACCGAAGACCCACCCGCTGCTCGACGCCAGTGCCCAGATGTAAAGGAACATCGAGCCCAGGGTCAGCAGCAGGTTGCCCTTGGTGAACAGGCCGACGAGCAGCGGCCCGACCTTGACCAGCAGGAGCCCGACCGACGCGACCGCCCCGAGCAGGCCGCCGCGCCCCTGCCAGTCGCGCAGCGTCCCCGCTGCGGGCTTGTGCGGATGCGGTTGCGGCGGGGACGGCTGCGATGGGGGCTGGGTCATGTCGGAAAAGGCGCGGGCGCGCGGCGTCAGACCGCCGCAGCCGCTTCCGCTGCCGCGACACGCACGGGCTCGACCTCGGCGAACTTCGCCACGTGCACGGAGATCTGCTCGAACGCCTCCGGCACGAAGCCGCGCGCCTTGACCAGCACCATGCCCGCGCCGTCAGCCAGGAAGACGGCAGGAACGACGCCGATCCCGTAGGTCATGGTGTAGTAGTGGTCGAAATCCGGCAGGAGCGGGAAGGTGACGCCGTTCTGGTCGGCGAACGCCCGCGTGGTCTCTATGTCCGCCTGGGAGACGGCGAACACCGAAAGCTTTCCGGTCTCCTTGTAGCCGTCCGCAAGCCGCTGGAGCGCGGCGAGGGCGCGCCGGGAGGTCGGCTCGCTGGGGTCGAAGAAGGCGAGAAGGACCATGCCCTTCTTGCGCGCCGCCGCCGTGGACTGCGAGACGCCCTTGTAGTCGGTCAGCATCAGGTCGCGCATGAACTCGTTGGCGTTCAGCGTGTTGTCTCCCCAGCGCTGCTGGGACTGCCCCCCGAAACCAATAGCCATTCCCGGCGAAACCCTCCTGACGGACCGCCCGCGCGCGCACGCGCGCACCGGGCGGTCAGGTTACCTTCAGCTTGAATTCCTTGCGGCAGGCGACGCGCCCGGCCTCGTCGCGGATCGTGGCGGCGAGCGTCCGGACCGCCTGCGGGCCGTCCAGATCGACCTTCACCTCGCGCGGGCCGGGATCGCGGGAGGTCGCCACTTCCCGGCCGTCCAGCGAGTAGACCACGCTGTAACGGTCGGTGTAACAGCGCGCCCACGCCGACACCCGGAGTATACCACGGGGCACCGTCAGCCCCGCCTCCGGCACCGGCACGATGCCGGTCGAGGTGGACGCGCCGCTCTCGACCTCCCCGAGGAAGTAGTCGTCGGAGACGGCCTCGCGGTACGCCATCAGCACCCGATCGGAGTCCGTGACCGAGTAGTTGTTGAGCTGCCGACCCGGCATCGCGTAGGTCATGTTGTCGCAGTCGAAGATGTTGATCGCCTTCACCCGCGGGTAGATGCGTGGCAGGGCGGCGTACAGTTGCCGTATCTTCGACGCCGCCCACTCCGAGCGGTCCTTCCGGTCCACCGCCGACACGCGCGAGGCCCCGAACTCGCACACCTGGATCGGCTTGCGCCCCGCGTACAGACCGTACACGTACTTGAGGCTGTCCGCCGGGTTCTCGTGCAGCCCCGGGCGCTTCACGTCGTTGTCGCGGAACGGCACGGCATAGAAATTGACCCCCACCCAGTCCACCAGGTCGTCGCCGGGGTAGAAGTCCGCGATCGGCTTCTCCGGGATGCAGTTGACGCACCAGACCATGGCGACGTTCGGCGCGTACCGCTCCATCACCCGCTTGACCAGCGCCCACTTCTCCTTGTAGGCGCGCGGGTTCCCGCCGTAGCGGGTCCAATCCCCGTTCATCTCGGAGGCGAAGCGCAGGAAGATGGGGCAGCGCGCTCGCGAGGCGGACTCGGCGAACGATCGCAGGTAGGCGTCGTCGCGCACCGCCGCGAGCCCGCCGTTCGGTTCCCAGGCGATGTGCGGCGCGACGCCGTAGGAGCGCAGATGCGCCACCCAGCGCGCGGGGAAGGGACGCCCGTAGGAGCAGTAGCAGAACACGCTCGCGTGCTTCTTGCGCACCACGCCCGAGAACTCGCTCGGCGCGTAGTGCTTCTGGTGGTTCTCGTCCAGGAACGCCCGCCCGAGCCGCTCGTCGCGGTCGATGAACCCGCCGACGTAGCAGCCGTACGCCGGTTCCCACTTCGCCAGCGCGCCTGCCTTGGGCGCGGCGGCGGCAATGCGCGCGCCCTTCAGGTGGGCGAAGAGCTGGATGCCGCTCCGGTAGCGGTCGGAGCGCATCTCCTGCACCTTCGCGCCGTTGACGTCGCCGTTCTTCCGGTAGATCGCGGCCTCGCGCGCGTACAGATCGGACGCTTCCGCGTAGCGCCCGGCCTTCACCGCGGCGTCGGCCTTCCGGCGAAGCAGCGCAGCAGACTCCATGGCGATCGGTCTCCCTTCCCCCGCCCGCGCACGCACGAACTCACTGTATAGACGCGCCGACCGCCGATCCGGTGACGCCCGCGGGCCAAAAAGCGGGCGGGCGGCGAAACATCGTTTCGCCGCCCGCCCCGCCGGAGGATTCCGCGCTGTTGATAGACCGGGTCGCTTACGGCTGCCAGTCGCGGCGGGCGGCCACGAGGCCGTTGCGGTAGTTCGACTTGTCGATGCGGTCCACCCCCACCTGCTTCTGGTTCGAAGACGCGTGGATGAAGTAGCCGTTTCCGATGTAGATGCCGCAGTGGTTGATCCGCCCGGCCTTCTTCATGTCGAAGTAGAGACGGTCGCCCGGCTGCAGCTCGTCCACGGACGCGACCGTGGCCCCCTTGGTGATCTGGTCGCCGGAGTGGCGCGGCAGGCTCACGCCGAAGGAGCCGAAGACGTTCTTGACGAACGCGGAGCAGTCCAGGCCGTTGCGCGTGTTGCCCGCCCAGACGTAGCGGACGCCGAGGTACGAGAATGCCTCGCGCAGAAGCGCCTCCATGTGCGGGCTCAGCGCGCCCGCCCCCGCGTACTGCTCGGCCCCCGGCTGTCCCGACGGCGACGGCGCGGCGGGCGCTTCCGGCTGTGCCGGGAACTGGATCTCGACCTGGTAGTCGATCAGTTCCACCGACGCCTTCGGGATCCAGCCGACCGTCTGGTCGATCATCAGAACGCCGTAATGAGAGTCCGTCTCCTGGACCACCGCCAGGTTCGCCCCCCGCTGCACGATCGAGAGCGGCCGGGCGCTCGTCTCCCGGCCCGCGCGCAGCGTCGCGGAGTCCACGCTCACGCGGCCCAGGCGACCCTGCGCCACCTTCGGCGGCGGCGTGCCTGTCGCGGGAGCCTCGCCGCGCTGCTGCGACGCCGCGCGCGAGGGAAGCGTCGAAAGCCCCCGCCGACCCGAAGACCGGCGCGCAGGCGTCGCCTTCTTCGGGGGAGCCGCCTTCGCCTTCGGGGCCGCGCTGCTGCTCGCGACCGTGGTCTTCTTCTCCGCGGCCGGGGCGGTGGTCGCGCCGGTGTTCAGGGTGAGGTCCAGCGTGTTGGTCGGAGCGCCCGGGCCCGTCGGCTGCTCCTGCTGCTGGGCAAAGGCGGAAGCGGTGCATAATCCGGCGACCAGCGCCGTCGCGCCGAGAACGGCGGTCAGGCGGCGGAGAGTAGGCGTGGGTGTAAGCGTCGGCACGCGGCGACAGTCCTCCTTCATCCGATTGCCGGCCCCGGCGAAAGCAGGCGGGCCGGACACACTAAAGTATTGGCGCGAGTCCGCTGCGGGTATAGACAACATTTACCGGTTTCGACTTCAAAAAGCGAAAACCCTCCCCCGTTTTAACAGGGGAGGGTTTAAAGTTCGACCGGAGTCGCACGCCGCCCTTAGCGCCGTTATTAGCGCTTGGAGAACTGGAAGCCGCGGCGCGCGCGCTTGCGCCCGTACTTCTTCGACTCCTTGACGCGCGGGTCGCGGGTCAGGAACCCGCCGCGGCGCAGCACCGGACGCAGGTCCGGCTCCGCCTCGACCAGCGCCTTGGAGATGCCGTGGCGCAACGCGCCCGCCTGGCCGGAGATGCCGCCGCCCAGGGCCTTGCACATCACGTTGTAGCGCCCCGCCGTGTCGGTCACCGAGAACGGCTGGCGGATCAGCGCCTCGAGGGTCGCGCGGTGGAAGTACTCTTCCGGCGACTTCTTGTTGACGGAGATGCCGCCGTCGCCCGGGGTCAGCCAGACCTTCGCGATCGCGTTCTTCCGCTTGCCGGTACCGTAGTATCGAAACTGCTCTGCCAACTTACGCCTCCTGCCCGGTCGTCGCCGCCGCCGACGTCTTCGCCTTCTGCGCGCCCTTCACCTGTGCCTCGTGCGGATGCTCCGGGCCGCTGTAGACGCGCAGCTTCTTGAGCATCTTGGCTCCGAGGGCGTTGTGGGGGAGCATGCCCTTGACGGTGCGATAGATCGCGAACTCGGGGCGCTTCTCCAGCAGCTCGCCGCGCGGCACCTGCCGGATGCCGCCCGGATACAGCGTGTGGCGGTAGACCGGCTCGTCCGCCTTGTTGTTTCCGGTGTAGACGGCGCGCTCCGCGTTGATGATGATGACGTGGTCGCCGCAGTCCATGTGCGGCGTGAACGTCGGCTTGTGCTTGCCACGCAGGACGCGGGCCACGTCGGCGGCGAGCCGACCGACCGGCTTGCCCGTGGCGTCCAGTACGTGCCAGTCGCGGGTGATTTCGCTCGGCTTGGCCGAATAGGTTTTCATCGCTCAGGGTCCTTAAATCAATCGTCTTCGGACTCGCTCTCGAAGCGCGTCCCATCGTACCGGACACGCACCAGGCACAGTCCCCGCGCCGCCGCGACCGGCGGACACGCCGCCCGATCCCGACTCCGCAGAATATCGCTCACCCCACCCGGGGTTATCTGTCCTCGCCCCACCGCCAGCAGCGTCCCCACGAAGGAGCGCACCATCTGGCGGAGGAAGGCGTTTCCTTCGACCGTGATCAGTATACAGTCCCGCCGCCGCCGCACGTCCAGGCGCGTGACGCGGCGCACCGTACTCTTGCCCGGCGCGTCCGGCCGCCCGAACGCCGCGAAGTCGTGCGCCCCGACCAGTCGGCCCGCCGCCGCGCCCATCGCCTCCACGTCCAGGGGATCGCGCACGTGCAACGCGAACCGCCCCAGTAATGCGGAGGGCGCTTCCCGGTTCAGGATAACGTACCGGTAGGTACGCCCCGTCGCGTCGAAGCGGGCGTGGAAGCCCTCCGGCTCCGCGATCCGGGCGTCGCGCACCCGCAGGTCGTCCGGCAGCGCGCCGTTCAGCACGCGCGCCATCCGCCCCACCGGCACCGGCCACGCCGAATCGAAGTGGGCCACCTGGCCGAGGGCGTGCACCCCCGCGTCCGTGCGCCCCGCCCCGTGGACGCGGGGGCCGATCTGCTCGCCCGTCAGCCGGGCGAGAACCGACTCCAGCGCCCCCTGCACCGTCCGCTCGCCCTTCCCCTGTAGCTGAAAGCCCGCGAAATCCGTGCCGTCGTACTCCAGGGTCAGCCGGTAGCGAGTCACCAATACCTGCCGTCCGTTCCCCTGCACCCCTCCCCCTCCCGTCTGGGGGGAGGGGGCTGGACGAAACTCCGTTTCGTCCAGGGGAGAGGTTCCCTTAGTCCTGGACCAGTTCCAGGATCACGAGCGGCGCGCCGTCGCCGCGGCGAAGGCCGACCTTCGCCATGCGGGTGTAGCCGCCGGGCCGCTCCTTGTAGAACGGCGCGATGTTCGTGAAGAGCTCCTTCACCAGGTCCTCATCCTGCGCGCTCTTGCCGCCGATGTAGGTGCGGACGATCCGGCGCGAGTGTACCGTGTCCTCGTTCCGGGCGCGCGTGATGAGCTTCTCGATGATCGGACGCAGGTCCTTGGCGCGGGCCTCGGTGGTCTGTATCCGCTTATTAATGATGAGCGACCGCAGCAGACTCTTGATGAGCGCGCGCCGCTGATCGGAGGGCAGACCGAACTGCCGCCCGGCAACACGATGTCGCATGGTGTCTTGTTATCCTCTAACTACTCTTCGTCTTCGTCGTCGTCGCCACCGATGTAGCCGACGCCGTCCGAGTCCTTGAGCGACAGGCCCATCTGGTTCAGCTTTTCCTTGACCTCGGTGAGCGACTTCTTGCCGAAGTTGCGGATGTTCATCAGATCCGCCTCGGTAATCTGCGCCAGTTCGCCGACGGTCAGGACGTTCGCCTTCTTCAGACAGTTGTAGGTGCGGACCGAGAAGTCCAGCTCCTCGATGCGCGCGTCCGGCGCGTTCCCCGGCAGAGCCGTGGACGACACCTGCGGCAGGAACGTGCGTCCGCCCTGACCGGGGAACTCCACGAACCGCAGGAAGTAGTCCGACAGCGTCTGCGCCGCCTGAGAGAGCGCCTCGGACGGCTTGACCGTGCCGTTCGTGGTGATCTCAAGCACCAGCCGCTCGAAGTCGGTCCGATTGCCCACGCGGGTCGGGTCGACCGTGTAGTTCATCTTGCGGACCGGGCCGAACGCAGCCGGCACCGGGATCTCGCCGATGACCTCCGTGCGGTTGACCGACCGCTCGGGCACGACGTAGCCGCGCCCGTGCTGCACCTTCAGCTCCATGTACAGGGAGCCCGTCTCCTCGGAGATGGTGGCGATGTACGCGTCCGGGTTGGCCACCTCGACGTCCGGCGGGCAGATGACGTCCGCGCCGGTGATGCGGCCCGCGCCGCGCGCCTCGACCCGGATCACCCGGGCCTCCGGCTCCACCCGCGTGAACGACGAGATCGCCTCGTCGCCCGCGCCGCGGTCGTCGTAGACCTTGACGAAAAGCCCCTTCAGATTCAGGAGCAGTTCCGTCGCGTCTTCCTTCAGCCCCGGGATGGTCTGGAACTCGTGCTGTACGCCCTCGATCTTGACCGCGGTGATAGCCGCGCCCTCGATGGAGGAGAGCAGGACACGGCGGAGCGAGTTCCCCAGAGTGACGCCGTAGCCGGGCTCCAGAGGCTCGACCACGAACTTTCCGTAGGTATCGCTCTGCTCCAGGGTCTCGATGCGCGGCGTGACCGCTTCCATGACCACTGCTGCCATGTGCGTTTCTTCTCCTTCGCGTTGTGAATCGACGCGCGGCGGTTAGCGCGAGTAGTACTCGATGATGATCTGCTCACGGACGTCCGTGTCCACCTCGTCGCGGATCGGCGCGTGCAGCACCTTGCCGGAGAACTGGTTGGCGTCCATGGAGAGCCACGTCGGGGTCTTCGTACCCGCGCCCGCGATCGCCTCCTGGATGGTCGAGACGCGGCGCGAGCCCTCGGTGACCGTGACGACGTCGCCGGGGCGCGTCCGGTACGAAGGGATGTCGACGCTGCGACCGTTGACCTTGAAGTGGCCGTGGTTCACGAGCTGGCGGGCCTGAGCGCGGGAGGCCGCGAAGCCCAGGCGGTACACCACGTTGTCCAGGCGCAGCTCCAGAAGCTGGAGCAGGTTCTCGCCGGTGACGCCGCGGCGGCGGGTGGCCTCGCCGATGTAGGTGCGGAACGGCCCCTCCAGAACGCGGTACGTCTGGCGCATCTTCTGCTTCTCGCGAAGCTGCATGCCGTATTCCGTGATCTTGGCCGGGCGGCCCGTGTTGCCGTGCTGGCCGGGCGCGTAGTTGCGGCGCTCGATCGCGCACTTCTTGGTGTAGCAGCGCTGGCCCTTCAGGTAGAGCTTCTGGCCGGCGCGGCGGCACTGACGGCAGCGGGCATCGCCGCTGACGGAGTTAGGAGACTTGGACATATCCCTCTCTTCCTCCCCATCCTGCGCCAAGTCGCGCCGCGATGGGTTTACGAGTCAAGTTTTCGTATAAAGTATCGTGTCGAGGCCCCCGCCCCGGCAAGGGCAGCGGGGGCCTCTCTACCGGAAAGTGTCAGACGCGGCGGCGCTTCGGAGGGCGGCAGCCGTTGTGCGGGAGCGGCGTGACGTCGCGGATCAGGTTGACTTCGAGGCCGACCTGCGCCAGCGCGCGGACCGCCGTCTCGCGGCCCGATCCCGGACCGCGCACGAACACGTCGACGCGGCGAAGGCCGTGCTCCTGAGCCCGGCGGGCCGCCGCCTCGGACGCCAGCTGCGCCGCGAACGGAGTGCCCTTCTTCGTGCCCTTGAAGCCGACCTGACCGGCGGACGCCCAGGAGATCGCATCGCCCTTGACGTCGGTGATCGTGATGATCGTGTTGTTGAAAGTGCTCTGGATGTGCGCGACCCCGACCGCAATATTCTTGCGGGCCTTGGGCTTGTTGCGCGCCGCCTGGGCGGCAGTAGGTTTCCGTGCCATTGTTTACGCTGCCTCTGCCCTTACTTCTTCTTCTTCTTCGCGCCGACCGTCCGCTTCGGACCCTTGCGGGTGCGGGCGTTGGTGGAAGTGCGCTGGCCGCGGACCGGAAGGCCGCGCCGATGACGGATGCCGCGATAGCACTGAATCTCCTGCAGACGCCGGATGTTCATCGCGATCTGGCGGCGCAGCTCACCCTCGACGCGATACTCGCGCTCGATGATGTCGCGCAGGCGGGCGACCTCGCCCTCCGTCAGGTCGGCCACGCGGGTGCGCGGGTCCACCCCCGCCTTAGCGAGGATCTCGCGCCCGTTGGAGAGGCCCACCCCGTAAATGACCGGGATTGCGTATTCAACGCGCTTGTCGCGCGGCAGATCTACACCAGCAATACGTGCCACGTTACGTTCTCCTACCCCTGCCGCTGCTTATGCTTCGGATTCTTGCAAATGACGCGCACGACACCCTCGCGCTTGATCACCTTGCACTTGTCGCAGATCTTCTTGACAGATGCTCGTACTTTCATACTCTTTCCAGATCTCTACAGGGCATGACGAGCGGACGTGACGTGCGCACGCCCACAACGCCCCTACACCTGAAAGTTAGTGCCGCCCGCCCCGGGCGCGCGGCTTGACCGCTGCCTACCGCCCGCTACTTGTAGCGGTAGAGGATGCGCCCACGAGTCAGATCGTAGGGCGACAATTCGACGAGAACCCGGTCGCCCGGCAGGATGCGGATGAAGTTCATCCGGATCTTGCCCGAGACGTGCGCCAGGATCTCGTGTCCCGATTCCAGTTTCACCCGGAACATGGCATTGGGCAGGTTCTCGGAGATGACCCCCTGAACCTCGATGCCCTGTTCCTTGTTGTCTGTCGCGTCCGGCTCCGGCGGGCGCGAGGGCCCACCGCCGGGGCGTCGCCCGCCGCCGGGCCTGCCGCCGCCGGGCCTGCCGCCGCCGGGCCTGTAACCGCCCGGACGTCCCCCGCCCGGTCTGTAACCGCCGGGGCGTCCGCCACCAGGTCGTCCTGCCATTCGGTCCCTTTCGCCGCATCTTCCGGGTCGCGCCGCGCCGCGCCACGCCGCCGCACCGCCCGCCTAACGCGCCCCGTCCCCGCAGCACGCGCTAACGTGCGGCGGAGCCGCCGGCCAGGGCTTCCTCCGCCGCGATCACTCGTGACGACAGCAGCGACTGCGCTGCGCCACGGGACCCGGCAGGGTCAGGAGTCCGGCCCGCGGCGAGTGATCGCCACCGTAATACTCGCAAGGGGCGGACCGTTTCCGGCCCGCCGTCACAATCGCTTCCAGCCGTCCGGCAACGCTCAGCGTCCGCCGCGGCTTTCGCACAATCATCGATTATACCAAAACTTCGGGGGCGACGCCACAGGCGCTCGCTACGACGGGCGAGCCGCCGCGTCCCGCAGGACCTCCCCGAGCACCCGCCCGAATACCTCGTCCTCCGCGCCCTCCGCGTCCACTACCCGCAGGAGCCCCCGCTCCCGGTAGTAAGCCAGCACCGGCTCCGTACCCTCGTGGTAGACCCCGAAGCGTACCCGAATGCTCTCCGGGCGGTCGTCCTCGCGGGTCGTCAGCTCGCTGCCGCACACGTCGCAGACGCCCTCCCGCGCGGGCGGATTCCACCGCGCGTGGTACGAAGCGCCGCAGTTCGTGCAGGTCAGCCGGTGGCTGAGCCGCTCCACCAGCACCGCCTCCGACACCTCCAGCGCCACCACCGCGTCCAGCGCGAGTCCCCTCCCGCCGAGGAACCGCCCCAGCGTCTCGGCCTGAGCCACGTTGCGCGGGTAGCCGTCCAGCAGGAACCCCCGCTGCGCCCCCGGCTTCGAAAGCTCGTTCAGAACCAGCGCGCTCGCGATCGAGTCCGAGACCATCTTCCCCTCGCGGATCACCCGCGCCGCCCGCACCATCTCCGCCGAGAACGCCGAATCCGCGAAGTACTCCGGCTCGGAATCCCCCGCCAGAATCCGCCGCAGGATGTCCCCCGACGAGATGTGCGGCACCGCGAGTCGCTCCGCGAGCCGCGCACCCTGCGTACCCTTGCCCGAACCCGGAGGCCCGGTGATCACGACGCGACACATCGAAATAACCCCTCAGGCGACACGACGCCGGGCAGGTTCCCCCGCCCGGCGGTCGGTCGGCCGCCCCTGTCGCCGTAGCGCGCGGCGCGTGCGCCCGTTCGCTCTGTCAGCGCGCTCCCAGTGCCGGACGCCCCCCGGTGCTGGGGGCCGCGGGCGCGTTGGGGTCGCGGATGAAGCCTTCGTAGTTGCGCATCGCCATCTGCGCCTCGATCGCCTGCATCGTCTCCAGCGCGACGCCGACGACGATCAGCAGCGACGTGCCGCCGACCAGCGTGACCGTGCTGATGCCCGTCAGCTGCGGCGCCCAGTACTGGATCAGAGAGATGCCCGCCAGGAAGACCGCGCCCGCCAGCGTGATGCGCGAGAGCACCTTGTCCAGGTACTCGGCGGTCGGCTTGCCCGGCTTGATGCCCGGGATCATCGAGCCGTACTTCTTCAGGTTGTCGGCCATGTCCGCGGTATCGTACTGGATAGCCGTGTAGAAGTACGTAAACATCATCACGAGGAGCGCGAACAGAAGCGACGCCCACGCGCTGTTGCCGGGCTGGAGCCAGTTCGTCGCCCCCTGGAGCCACGCGCCGAAGGGCGTGGTGTTCGGGAAAAACTGGGCCAGTGTGGCCGGGAAGAGCTGGATGGAGAGCGCGAAGATGACCGGGATGACGCCCGCCGTGTTGACCTTGAGCGGCAGGAACGCGCTCGTGGCCTGGGTCATCCGGTTGCCGACGATGCGGCGCGTGTGCTGCACCGGGATCTTGCGGACGCCCTGCGTCATGTAGACGATACCGACGATGCTCGCCAGGAACAGCAGCAGCGTGGCGATGACGCCGAACACGACGCGCGGCGACGGGTCGGCCGCCATCAGCGTCGCCGTCTGCATCACCTGCGTCGGGATCGAGATCATGATGCCGACGAAGATCAGCAGCGAGATGCCGTTGCCGATGCCCTTCTCGGTGATCTGCTCGCCGAGCCACACCAGGAACAGCGTCCCCGTCGTCAGGGTGATGACCACGGTCAGTGCCGTCAGCAGACTGGGCTGAAGCGCGCCCCGGGTCACGAAAAGCTGATAAAGGCCGAAGGACTGAAGGAGCGCGAGGCCGACGGTCGCGTAACGCGTGATCTTGGCGATCTGCTTGCGCCCGGACTCCCCCTCCTTCTGCATGGCCTGTAGCTGAGGGATGGCGACGGTCAGGAGCTGCATGATGATCGAGGCGTTGATGTAGGGCATGATGCCCATCGCGATCACCGAGAACTTGCGCAGCGCGCCGCCCGAGAACACGTCGAGCGCGCCAATGACGCCGCTGCTCACCAGCTTCTCGACCGCCTCGTGGTTCACACCGGCCGCGGGAATGTGCAGCGCCACCACGTAGACGGCGAACATCGCCAGTACGAACTGAATCCGTCTTCGAATGTCCGGCACCGCCATGGCGGTGGTCAACTTCTCCAGCATCGCCTATCTATTCTCCTGCCAGGAAACCACGGAAGTGACGAAGGGCGCGGGGAAGCGCGGATCGCTCCGCGCCCCCCTCGGCCGCGCCCCCGGCGCCTCCGTGGTCAATGAAGCGGCAAGGACACGGACTTAGAGCAGTTCCGCCGTGCCGCCCGCGGCCGTGACGGCCTCCTCGGCACCCTTGCTGAACTTGTGGGCGCGGACGGTCAGCGCTTTGCTGAGCACGCCGTTGCCAAGTATCTTTACGGCAACTTCGGTATCGGAAATTACCCGCTTCTCCACCAAAAGTTCCGGCGTCACCACCGCGCCCGCGTCGAACTTCTTTTCGAGTTCCGACAGGTTCACGATGTAGTAGTGCGTCTTGTAGCGGCCCGTGTTGAAGCCGCGGGACGACAGACCGGTGCCGACGCCGCGCTGCTTGGGGATGCGCCGGTGCAGCGGGGTCTGCCCGCCTTCGAATCCGAGCTTGCTCTGGCCGCGCGACTTGTCACCCTTGTGACCGCGGGTGCTGGTCTTGCCGTGGCCGGAGCCGACGCCGCGCCCGATCACCTTCCGGCGGGCCGTCGAGCCGGGGGCCGGCTTCAGGTCGTCCAGTTTCATTTGGTCCCACTCGCCTCCGCCGCCGCCTCGACCGGAGTCACCTCCACGAGATGGCGGACCTTGAATACCATGCCCCGGATGGCCTCGTTGTCGGACTGCACCACCGACGCGTTCATGCGTCGCAGGCCCAGCGCCCGCACCGTGGCCCCCTGGCTCTTCTCGTAGCCGATCGGGCTGCGCTTCAGCGTAATCTTGATCTGACCGGCGTCGCTCGCGCCGCCGTTATTCTCAGGCTTCGGCATTCGTCGTCTCCTGCTGCGGCTGCTCAGCCGCCTCCGCCGCCGGAGTCTCCTCCGCCGTGGTCGCCGGAGCCGCCGTCAGCGGGGTCACCACTGCGGCCGTCTCCGCGGTCGTCGCGCCGCCGCCACCGTTGCTGGACGAGCCGCGGCGGATCTCCTCGACGCTCTTGCCGCGCTTCGAGGCGATCTCCTCGATGGTGCGCAGCTGCTTGAGCGCGTTGATCGTCGCCCAGGCGTTGTTGACGGGGTTGTTGGACCCGATCGACTTCGCCAGGATGTCGTGCACGCCCGCCGCCTCCAGCAGGATGCGGACCGCGCCGCCCGCGACGACGCCCGTACCGGGCGCGGCGGGCTTCAGCAGCACCTGCGAAGCGCCGTGCTGCGCCAGGACGTTGTGCGGGATCGAGCCGTTGACGATCGGAACCGTGATCAGGTTCTTCTTCGCGTCCTCGGTGCCCTTGCGGATCGCGTCGGGGATCGCGCGCGCCTTGCCGATGCCCGCGCCGACGTGCCCCTCGCCGTCGCCCACCACGACCAGGATGCTCCAGGACATGGTGCGGCCGCCCTTGTGCGTCTTCTGAACCTTGTTGGTGCGGACGACGCGCTCTTCCAGATTCAGTGTATCTGCGTTAATTCGTGCCATTGATGATCCTTCTGATGAACCCTACGTCGTCCGCCTCAGAACTCCAGGCCGCCCTCGCGGGCCGCCTCGGCGAGCGCCTTGATGCGCCCGTGGTACAGGTAGCCGCCGCGGTCGAAGACGACCTTGGTGACGCCCGCCGCCTTCGCCTTCTCGGCGATGGCCTTGCCGACGACCGCCGCGCCGTCGACGTTGCCCGCGGCCTTCTCGCCCAGGGACGACGCCGACGCCAGGGTGTGCCCGGCGAGGTCGTCGATCACCTGCGCGTAAACGTGGTTCAGCGAGCGGTAGACGCACAGGCGGGGCCGCTCCGGGGAACCCGCGACGCGCTTGCGAACACGCTCGTGGCGGCGCTTGCGCGACACCTCGCGATTGAACTTCATCTGACTTCCGTTCCTTCTTCAAGGCCCGCCGATTGCCGACCGGCGCGCCAGAGGGTTGACTTATCAAAAGGCGTCAGGCAGGGGGCGCGCCGAACGCGCGCCCGCCGCCGCCACACCGCCTTTATTACTTCTTCTTCGCGCCGCCCTTGCCGCCGCCGGCCTTGCCGGACTTACCGGCCTTGCGGCGCACGACCTCGTCGGAGTAGCGGATGCCCTTGCCCTTGTACGGCTCCGGCTTGCGCACCTTGCGGACCTCGGCGGCCTGCTGGCCGACCGTCTCCTTGTCGATGCCCGCGACCGTCACCACCGGCTGGCGGATCGCCGGGTCCACGACCGCGGTGAACGTGATGCCCTCGCGCGGCGTGATCTCGACCTGGTGCGAGTAGCCGACGTTCAGAACCAGGTTCTTGCCCGTGACCTGGGCGCGGAAGCCGACGCCGACGACGTTGAGCACCTTCTGGTAGCCCTGGGACACGCCCACGACCATGTTGTTGAGCAGGGAGCGGGTGAGACCGTGCAGGGCGCGGTGCCGGTCCGAGTCCGTCGGGCGCTCGACGACGGCCTTGCCGTCCTCCTGGACGATCTTCATCTCGGGCGAAAGGTTCTTGACAAGGGTGCCCTTCGGCCCCTTGACGGTCACCTTGCCGTCCGCGTCCGCCTGTATCGTGACCCCGGCGGGTACCGGGATGGGCTGCTTTCCGATTCGTGACATAGGTTTGGTTACTCCCCCGGTTGTGGCCGCGCTGCGGAGCCGACTTCGTACCCGACGGGGGACGAGAACGGCCGGGCGGCACTACTTCACCGGGTCGCGATCACCGGGCGCGAATCGCGCGGGAAGGGCGAGCGGGCGGGCGTGATGCCCACCCATGGCCGCTTGCTTCTCCCTCGCGTCCCGCGACGAAGTGCGTGATGGTGTTTAGTAGATGTAGGCGAGGAGTTCGCCGCCGACGCCGAGGCGCTTGGCCTGCTTGCCCGTCATCAGACCGCGCGACGTGGTCATGATCGAGATGCCGAGGCCGCGCTGGACGATCGGGATCTCGGCCGCGGGCACGTAGACGCGCAGGCCGGGGCGGGAAACGCGCTTCAGGCCGGTCAGGACCGGGCTGCGGCGCTGGCCGCCCGCGGACGAGTACTTGAGCGCCACCTTGATGCGGTTCTGCGGCGTGTCCTGGATGACTTCGTACGACTTGATGTAGCCCTCGGACTGGAGAATGCGCAGGATCTCGCGCTTGATCTTGCTGTCCGGGAGTTCGAGCGAGTCGTGGTTGGCGGCGCTCGCGTTGCGCAGGCGCGTCAGAAGGTCGCCGATAGGATCGGAGATAACCATTTAACTATTCCCCTTTCCTTACCAGGACGACTTGGTCACGCCGGGGATCAGGCCCCGGTGCGCCATCTCGCGGAAGCAGACGCGACAAAGCCCGACGACACGGATGTATCCCCGGGAGCGACCGCACACGTTGCAGCGATTGTAGCCACGCACCTTGAACTTCGGGGTGCGCTTGGCCTTCTCGATGAGAGCCTGTTTTGCCAAGGTATTCCTCCAGGTCCCCGCCGCGGCTCACTTCTGGCGAAGCGTCCCGACGGGGCTTTGGCGCGGATGACGGCTGCTGGCCAGCCGCTCCGCCATTTGGTATATGTGGGCGTCCCGCAAAGAACGCCCGGCCAATAAACTCGACGGACGGCGGGCCGCAAGGGCGTCGCCGTCCGACAACCTCCCCAAACTACCACACGCGGCCCGCTTTCGCAAACCGGCAGGTCCCGCGCGGATACTGTACTGCGCGCCGCTTCAGCGCGCGGCGCGCGGCGCCGCGGGCTTGCCCGGCGCGGGCGGGCGAATCTGCCCCAGCAGCGGCAGCGCCTCGTCCACCGGCATGTCGCTCAGGTCGATCAGCATCCCGCTCGGCCGGAAGGGCCGGGCCGTCGCCGTCGGGATCGGCCGCGCCGCCTGGCTCGCCTGCTTCGCGAAGGTCGCGCTCATCCGCCCGATCTGCATTCCGAACCGGTCCGCGGGCGGCAGGTCCTTCTCCGCGTCCGGCACGAAGTAAATCGCCTGCGCGGGCGACACGGTCCACAGCCCGGTAAAGGGATCAGGACGGCCCGGCGGCTGCCGGGAGCCCCGGCCGGTCTCCGGAGCAGGCGGCATCGCCGCCGGCTGCGTCCACGCCGTCATCGTGCCGATGGTTCCGAGCCCGCCGGGTGTCGGGTCCTCGCGCAGCAGCGCGATCGGCTTGCCGTCCGCCCCGGTCACTCCTTGCAGCGCCTTCCAGAGGTCGTTCTGGAATTCGACGGCCAACTGCCCGCGGAAGCGCGCCCACTGCTCCCCCGCGTCCTTCGCCCCCATCTCGATGGCGCTCTTGCCGTTGATCGTCCAGTTGCGCGCGTTGACCCCGTAGTTGCGGA
The DNA here is from genome assembly GCA_035539875.1 of Armatimonadaceae bacterium. GTDB lineage: Bacteria > Armatimonadota > Armatimonadia > Armatimonadales > Armatimonadaceae > CALEKU01. Next base: position 4,169 of record DATLHN010000508.1, on the reverse strand, counting down.
AGAAGGGAAGCGCGATGTTCCCGGACTCGCCGCCGTAGCGCCCCATGACGCTGACGTTCTCGTCGGAGAGGGCGCTCAGGTCCACGGGGTCCACCCCGGTCTTGCGCAGGAAGGCCAGCCGCGTCTCCGGGCTGTACCCGACCTCGAACTCCTGCCTGCCCGAGCGGGCGTCGTTCCCGAACATGTAGTCCGGACCCACCGCGGAGCCCGGCGGCATCAGATCCCGCAGAACGACCCCGGCGAGTCCGGGAGTCCGGGCGATCTCCAGCGCCCGCGCCCGCACCGCCGCCCGCGCGGCGGGCACGTCCAGCCGCGGATAGTCGCCCTGCGCCATCACCTCCAGCGTCCGGAACATTTCGTACTGGGCGTAATACTCCGGATTCCTGGGGTCGGTAACCGGCTTTGGATACTCCTTTGCGTGCCGGGAGGCGGTCGCCGTGGTCGTCTCGCCGAACAGGTTGACGTCCGCCGGGACCTTCCCCGCCTCGCCCGCGCCGAGTCGCAGCGCGCGCACCATCGCGAAGACGCGCAGCCCCGGGACCGCCTCCCGCGCCGCCTTCACCTGCGCCGCGAACTCCGCTATCGGCATCCCGACTGCCGCCTCCAGCCAGAGCGCGGTGAACCCCCGCTGCTTCGCCGTCGCCGCCGCCCGCTTCGCCTCGTCCGCCGTCTTCGCCCGCACGAACAGGTAGCGCTCGGCCATCCCGGCCGGGAGCGACACCGGCAGCGTCACCTCCTCCTGCGGACGCGCCGGGGGCGGGACGAACCGGTCCTGGATCGATCCGAAGAGCGATTCCGACCCGCCGAAGCCGCCGAAGCCGCCCTGCCCCTCCACCGCACCTACGCCCGGCACCAGGAGCGCCGTGCTCATGCGGACGTCCAGCCGCACCGCGTCGGTGCGAATCTTCTGCTGCTCCCCGCTGAAGTTGTTACCGCTCCAGGACTCCACCTGCTTCTGCACCATCTGGCGCGCCGCCGCGGGCAGTTCCGCGACCGGGACCATCGGGTAGCGGCTGTAGTAATCGGAGGGCTGGTTCGGGTCGCGGGGCTTGCTCGCCGTCTCCCGGTGCGCGTCTATCTTCTTCTGAAGCGCCGGGTCCGGGGCCATCGGATCGCCGGCGGTCCAGGTCACCTGGTCGATCGGCTTCATCGCCGTCATCCGCTGGGCGACCCCCATCTCGCGCTCGTCCCTCAGTCGCCCGGCCTTGCGGAGCCACTGCGCGATTCGGGCGTGGCGCACCGCCAGTCCCTCGCGGTCGTCGGTCAGGACGTAGGCCGCGCCGCCCGCGCCGCCCGCTGTCGGCCCCGCCTCCACCTTGCGGAACGTCCCCGTCACCGACAGGCAGAGCGCCTGGAGAACGTCGCCCGCGCGCACCCCGCCCCGGGCGCGCGCGTGCACCGGCAGAGCGGCGTAGCGCGGGTCGGCGTACAGCTCCGAGCGCGTTGCCTTCGCCACGAGCTGCACCAACTCCCCCACCGTCCTCGCGTCCGCGATCGGCACGAGCGCGTTGAGCGCCGGGGCCGCGAAGTGGATGTCGCCCTCCTTCAGGTGGTTCGACACCTCCTCCACCAGGGCGACGTCCAGCATCTTGCGCCGCCGCGCCTCCCAGTCCTCGACCTCGTAGGCGAGGGTTAGCTGGGGCGACCCGTCGGGGCTCCCGCCCACTCCGATAGAGACCGCGCCGTTCGCCTGATTCTCGTAGGCGAACGACCACGAGAGCTGGCGGCGCAGCGCGATGCGGACGCCCGCCGCCTGCGCCCGGCTCACGGTGATCGTCTCGGCCCGCATCCCCCCCTCGGGGTTAGGCCGGATCACCTGGACACGGAACGGGTCCGGCAGCGCGGCGAGGAAGAGCGTGCGCTGCTCCGCGTCCAGATCGTTCGCGCCGATTCCCTGCGGGCTCGCAGCCAGTTTCCACTGCGCGGCGGTGAAGCGCGACTGGAGCAGGCGCATCTTCTGCTCGCGGCTCATGCCCATGTAAGGGTCCGGCTCCGGCAGGCGCGTCGAGTTCAGCACCGACATCTTCTCCGGGACCACTGCCCAGAGCCCCCCGACCTGCGTCAGCTTGCGCCCGAAGTGGCTGTCGATCACCGTCAGCCGGTAGCCCTCCGGCCCCGCGGGCTTCAGGACCGGCGGCGGCACGTAGCGGAAGTTCCCGTCCGCCTGCCGCTCGTTGCGGCCGGCTAAAGCCTTCGCCATCTCCGGCGCGACGATCAGCAGCGGGCCGCGCTCTTCGGGGTTCCAGTCCGCCTTCTCCAGCGCCTCCGCCAGGTTCGCGGGCGGGCGCTCCCCCGCGGCAAGCTGCGGGCTCGCGGGCCGACCCGACGAGGTCGCGAAAGCCGACGCTTGCCCCTGCGCCCGCGCGGTCGGAACCGCACCCGGCCAGGCGACGACGGAAAGCAGCGCCACGAGCGCCAGCGACGACCGACGACGTCGGTCGCGACTGCTGTGACTGCTGCTGCGCCCACCCTTACCCGCTTCGTGCATCAACGTGATCCTCCCAAAACACATTTGTGCGCGCGGAATGCCGTTCCCTTCACCAGCGCCGAGGAGGCAGGTTTCGCCCCCCTGCGCGGGGAACGAATCCCCATGTCCCAGCTTGCCATGCGCCGCCCCGACCTTGCCGAACTCCCGCCCCTGCCGCAGCCGACCGACCTGCCGGACGGCTACGCCCTGCGCCTCTGTGAAAAGGGCGAGTGCGCCTCGCTCGCCGCCGTGCTCGACCTCGCCTTTCCCGGCGACGACTGGGACGTCGCGAAAACGAACAAGAACCTGCTCGAAGCCGAAGACGTGCGCGCCACCTTCGTCATCGAGCACGACGGAAAAATCGTGGCCACCTCCTCCGTTCAGATGCCCCCCGGCGTCGTGGGCGGCACCGGCACCGTCCACTGGGTCGGGGCCGACCCCGCGCACAAGGGCAGGCGGCTCGGTCACCTCGTAACCCTCGCCGTCCTCCACCGTTTTATCCAGGAAGGTTGCGCGGACGCCAACCTGTCCACGGACGACGCCCGCCTACCCGCCATCAAGACGTACCTGAACCTCGGGTTCATCCCCGACTACCGGGACGAGACGCACCCGCTGCGCTGGAGCCGCGTCTTCCAGGCCCTCGCCGCCGTCCCGCCGCGGTAACATTATTTGCAGGAAGGCACAGCGACAACGATGTGGCAAAAGTCGAGACGCCTGGAGTACGCAGCCCGCGCCGCGCTGGTTCTCGTCCTCGCCGCCGTCTTCTACCCGCTGTTCGCCACGCGGTACGCCCGCATCCCCCGCGCGACCGTGCTGGATGCCGATTATCAGCCCATCGCCGGTGCGACCGTCCGCTTTCGCGACACGGAAACCGGCCGCATCGTCTCGTTCACTACCGACGCCCGCGGCTCGCTCCGCTGGAGCGGCCTCAGAGAGGTCACCGCATTCCCCGGGTTCAGCGTGCCGCGTCGCTTCGAACTGGTCGATCACGCCGTCGCGCGAATCCTGCATAACTCGGGCAACCCCCGCGGTTACGTCCTCAGCCCGACCGGCACCTATGCCTTCCGCGTCGTCGATCCGGCAGGCAGCCCCCTCCGGAACGTTGCCATCCGCGTACGTGACGTTGAGGTCCCCGCTCCGGCGGGAACCTTCACGACGGACGCCGCGGGAACGTTCGCCATCGCCGATCTGCCCGTAGCGCTGATGGATACGCACATCGACATCCGCCCCGCCGCGTCCGGGTGGGCGCTGGCGGACCGGAAGCGCACCGCGACGGGCAACTCCGTAGAATACCGGATCACCGTCGTCGCCGCCCCATCGTCCGTGGCAAAGGCCCAATAGGCAGCGAGAAAGGACAGACAGCGTGGCAGCACTCAGGGTAGGCATCGCAGGTAAACGGGGCGCGGCGTTCGCGGCGGCGCTCCGGGCGCTCCCCGGCGTCGAACTGACCGCCCTGTGCGACGTACACGAGCCGACGCTGAACGCCGAGGCCGACCGCCTCGGCGTCGAAAAGCGGTTCACCTCGTTCTTCGCCCTGCTCGACGCCGTGGACGCCGTCGTCGTCGCCACCCCCATGCACCTGCACGCCTCCCAGGCCATTGCCGCGCTCGACGCCGGGAAACACACGCTGAGCGAGGTTACCGCCTGCGTCTCCCTGGAGGAGTGCTGGCGGCTTCTCGACGCCGCGCAGTCAGCGAGCCAG
>DATLHN010000507.1:0-1712 GCA_035539875.1 Armatimonadaceae bacterium | reverse complement strand
GTCTTCGCCGCCGGGCTGACGACCGGGGCGTTCCGGAGCGGCGGCGGGGAGCCGCCCGCGATCGTCCGCTGGCTCAACCAGCTTCGCGGAACGCACGCGCCGTCCGCGGCGGTCATGGGTGGGATGGACGCCCCCGAGATGCCACCCACCCAGGGGCAGGCTGCCGTCGAGACGCCCGCGGCGACGATGGGCGAGATGATCGCCGAGCCCGCGCCACCCCCAGACGGCTGGGTCACGGGGAAGGTCATGGTCTCACCGCCGCCGCCGACGGCCCCGCCCGTGCCCGAGCGCCGGACGGGGCGCGTCCAGATCCTGCCGATGGCACGGCACGAATAGCGTCCTGGGCGGCGCGAAGAGGGGGCGCGGCAAGCAAGCCGCGCCCCTTTCTTTGTTCGCCCTCGTCCTGCCGCTCGCTAACCGGCGTGGGGGACGTCCACGGGGCGCTCGCGGTGGGTCAGCACCCAGTTGCCGTTTTCGGCCAGCGACGCCCGGCCCAGCTCCAGGATGACCTGCCGCGCCTCGCCGTGCCGCCCCTCGCGCAGGAACTCCTCCAGGTGACGCTCCGCCACGGAAAAGAGGGTGCTCATGCGCTCGTACTGCTTCGCGTGCTGCGCCAGGGCGCGCTTGTCGGCGTAGGTGTGTAAGACGCCGCCCGTGGCCGCCAGCACGAAGATCAGGATGATCAGCACCTTGTGGGTCGTGTAGCCCACCCCCTCGTGCAGCCAGTGGGCGGAGGAGGGGACCAGCAGGGCGAAACCGGTCAGCGCGGCGATGATCGGCCCGGCGGCGACGAACTTTTCCACCAGGTGCTCGATCTTCTCGTGCGCGGCCTCGTCGCGGTGCGCGGCCTTCCCGAAGTACTTCCGCTGGTCGCGCACCCAGTAGCGGTCCACCAGGTCGAACCGCTCCACGCGCGGCGCGGCCCCCTGCGCCGTCGCCGAGGTCGGGTTCGCGTCCTCGTCGGCGAAAGACGAGGAGAGGTTTCGCACCGCGATCCGGATCCAGTCCAGCTCGGTGCGCTGCTCGCGCAGGTAGTGGTCCGCGGCGGCGGCGGGCGGCAGCCCGGCGAGCCGCCAGAAGAACTCCACCCGCAGTCCCTCCGCGAGCGCGCGGTAGTCCTGGTAGTGGTCCTGCCACTTCCCCTTCACCAGCGTGCTGTTGTAGACGCCGTACGCGACGAGCAGCAGCGCGGGGAAGATCAGGGCGAGCCACCCGTTGCTGTAGAACAGTTTGGACGATACTTCGAACGAGAAGATGGCGACGAAGACGATGGCGCAGAGCTTCACCAGTGTGGAGAGGGTGCCCTTCTGGTACTCCTGCGCCAGCACGTCCGCGACCGCGTACCGGCGGCGGAGCCGCTGGAGGGATTCGGGCAGCGTCGCCGCCTCGGCGTCCGGCAGCAGGTAGCGCGCGCTCTGCGCCAGCGCCTCCCGCTTCTGCGGGTCCGCCTCGGCCGCCAGCACCTTCTGGTTGTAGACGTCCATCTCGTGCAGCACCCGGTCGAACGTGGAGCCGCGCTCGCTCTCCTCCTGCTCCTCGCCGTCGCCGTGCTCGGGGAAGAGGGTCTTGAGGGCGAGCGGCTGCCCGTCCACGACGCGCGGCTCGGAGACGCGGGGCGTCAGGATGTGATAGACGGGGCCGCTCTCGGGCGGGTCCAGGTAGCCGCGCGGCGACATCGCCTCGACCTCCGAGAGCGCGTGTCGGTACCGCTC
>DATLHN010000506.1:0-19006 GCA_035539875.1 Armatimonadaceae bacterium | reverse complement strand
GCACCGGCTCCTTTAACTACCAGGACCCGCGCTCGAACCCGGACTACAACCCGGCCCTGCCGATCTCGGACGCCAACCGCAAGTACTTCGTGGACACGCGCAACCAGCGCGGCGCGTTCACGAAGGCGAACATCGACCTGCGGCGCTACATTTCGCTCGACGGCAAGCGCACCGAAAGCCTGCGCCAGCCGAAGAAGGTGATCGCGGTGCGTCTGCTGGCGGGCACCGCCTACGGGAACATCGGCTTCTCCGAGCAGTACTTCATCGGCGGCGCGGATAACCTGCGCGGCTACGCGGACGACCGATTCTGGGGGAACAACCTCTTCCTCGCCTCCGCCGAACTGCGCGTCCCGCTCGACCGCAAGAGCGGCACGATCAGCGGCGTCCTGTTTGCGGACGTCGGCGATGCCTGGAGCGCGTCGGACCTGAACCGGGAGGAGATCCCGGGCTTCAGCCAGCACAAGGGGTTCCGCCCGAACTTCGGCTTCGGCTTCGGCCTGCGCATCAAGACGCCGGTCGGACCGGTACGCCTGGACTACGGCATCGGTGAAACGAACCGGACCCACTTCGCCATCGGCCAGTCGTTCTAGGAACGCCGTGCCGACGGACAGGACCAACCCGCCCGCCGGGTTGGTCCTGTCTTATGACCTGTCACTTTATCCCCCCACGCACTCGTTTTCACGAAGGAGAAACTTTCCGTGCGAAACGCATTCCAAAGAAGTGTCCCGCCGCTCGCGGCACCCGTGCTCGCGGCGTTCCTGATCGGAGCTGTGCTCGCCGGCCCCGGAGCGGTGCGTCCCGCCCGGGCGCAGAACAACCCGGCGGCGGCTGCCGCGCCGACCTTCGGCATGATCGATGTCGGCAAGATATTGAACGACTCGAAGGCGCGTCAGGCGGCGGCGACCGAACTGCAGCAGTTCCAGCAGGCCCTGGTGGGCATCCTGCGGCGCATGGACCAGGGCACGGCGCGATTCCTCGAAGAGGCCGAGGTCATGGAACTCGGAAAGCTCTACGAGAAGACGGCGCAGACGGATGCGGACAAGAAGCGGATCTCGGATCTGGAGCAGAAGGGGGACCTGTCCAAGGGGCAGCTGACCCGGCTTCAGAACGTGGCGAGCCCGACGCCGGAGCAGAACAAGGAGCTTCAGGACCTGGCGGACCGGCAGGAGAAGGGCGCGGCCCATCTTCAGAAGTATGCCGACAGCCTGGACAAGCAGCTCAAGGACCGCGAGCGCAGCATCAACACGAAGATGATGGACGACGTCAAGACTGCCGTGGCGAAGGTCGCCAAGCAGAAGAACCTGGCGGCAGTCTTCACCGGCGATGTGGCGATCTACGCGCCGGTAGATATCACGAACGATGTCCTCAAGGAGATTAATAAATAGCCGGGGGCTGAGGCTGGGGGCTCTTGCCGCCGCCGTCGGGTTGACGGCGGCGATGCTGCCGACCCTGACCGGGTGCGGCAGGAGCTCTCAGCAGAGGCAAGGCGGGGCGGCGCAGCAGCAGCAGACGCCGCCCCGCCGCGCCTCCGTCCGCCTGGGCTCGCTGCTGCCCGCGCACCCCCTGTGGTCGGAGATCGGGCGCATCGATGCCATGCTGGCGCGCCTCGGCGCGGTCTCCGATCCCGCGCGATCGCCCGACGGGGCCTACACCCTGCCCGCGCTCGACGCGCGGCCGGGCGACGGGGAAGAGCGGATACGTCGGCAACGGGCGAACGAGCAGGCGGCCCTGCGCCAGACGGCGGACGCGAACCTGACGGCGTTTCTGGCGGCGCTCGAGTACCGGAACTCGCTCCGCGTGGCCCAGCGGCGCGACGAGCTGGAGGCGATCCTGCGCGGCGAGATAGCCGACCGCATGCGCACCGGGCGTGCCGAGATCGACGCGGAGACCTGGGCCGGTATCGTGACGGCCAGCAACGACCTGCCGGACGGCGAGTTCGGCCAGGCCAACCTGATCGCCAAGCGGGACGCACTCAGAAACAACCTTCGGACGCCGCCGCTGCTGCGATCCCTGACTGACGCTGAGAAGCTGAAGGAAGACATCGCGCGCGTAGACGAGGCGAAGAAGCGCGCGGGCCAACCGCTTGGCTCGGCGAACCGGGTGGACGCCGTCCCGCCGGAACGCCGGGCCGACCCCGCGGAGGGCACCCCGAAGAACCTCGCGAAGGCGCAGAGTCCCCCGGAGCCGCTGAAGGGCGCGGACGGGACGCCGCTGGTCGTGAGCGACCGCGCGCGGGTGACGTCGGACCTGAGAGAGGTAGAGGCGCGGAGAACGGCGCTCGCGGCCCGACTGGCGGCTCTGGAGGCGGAGGGGCGGGAGCGGATAGCGCGGCTGAACGCGGACCTGGAGCGGGAGAAGGACGACCGGATCGCGAAGACGCTGGCGGCGGAGCGGGACCAGGACCGGGAGGAGAACCTGGTCGGGGAGCTGCGCGAAAAGCGGGACGAGGACATGGCGCGGGAGGCGGAGATAGCGGCACGGTATCGCGCGTCCGGCGCGGCGTCAGGTGCCCTGACGGCGCGGGGCGGGCTAGGGAACATCCGACTGGCCGACCCGCTGCCCGTGGAGGCGTTCGGAGCCGGGGGCGCTGCCGCGGGCGGGGCGTCGGCCAGGGCGCGGCTTCTGCGCGAGCGGCAGCGGCTCGAAGCCATCCTGCGGGCGGATGTCACGGATGCCGTGAGGGACGCGGCGTACGTTCGCAACATTGCCGTGACGATCGTCGAGACGACGGCCACGAAAGACGACATGACCGAACGATTTCGAGTCTGGATACGCCCCGCGCTCGACGCGGGCGATGGCGGCGGCGGCGCCAGCACCAGTGGCAACACTCCCGGTGATTCGCGGCGGGCCGAGCAGCGCGCCGCGGAAGCCCGGCGCAGCACGCAGCCCACGCAACGGTATGTCCTCGGAGGGTCGATAAGGTGAAGGAAACCAGATCGCGCACGGTCGGCGAACTCGCCGACGTCGTCAAGGGGCGCGTCTACGGCGACCCGCAGACCGTCATCCGCGGAATCGCCGCCATCGAAGACGCCCGCATCGGGGACATAACCTTTGCCGAGAGTCTGCGCTTCCTCCAGAACGCCGCGCAGTCGGAAGCGTCGGCCATCCTGACGCCGGAGGCGGTCGAGACGTTCGCCGCGGGCGCCGGGGGGGCGAAGACCATCATCCAGGTCTCGAACCCGCGTCTGGCCTTCGCGCAGCTGCTGGACCTGTTCGCGCCCGAGCAGTACGCCGGACGCGGGATCGATCCCACGGCAGTGATCGGGGCGGACTTCCGGTGCGGGGGCAACGTCCACATCGGGGCGAATTGCGTCCTCGGCGAGAACGTCCGCCTGGGGGATAACGTCACGATCCACCCGCTCGTCTACCTGGGCGACGACGTGGAGGTCGGGGACAACACGGTCATCCACCCGAACGTTACCCTTCTGCGCGGCACCGTGGTCGGCTCCGACTGCGTGCTCCACTCCGGGGTCGTGTGCGGGGCGGACGGCTTCGGCTACCTGACGATGGGCGGCAAGCACCGCAAGGTGCCGCAGATCGGCAACGTCGCCATCGGCGACCGCGTCGAGATCGGGGCCAACGTCACCATCGACCGGGCGCGCACGGGCACGACCCGCGTCGGCTCCGGCACGAAGATCGATAACCTTGTCCACATCGGCCACAACTGCGATATCGGCGAGGACTGCCTGATCGTCGCGCAGGTCGGCCTCGCGGGCGGGGTGGACGTCGGGCACCACGTCGTCATCGCCGGTCAGAGCGGCGTCAAGGAGCAGGTCAAGATCGGCGCGGGCGCGGTGATCGGGGCGCAGACCGGCGTGATGGGCGACGTGGCCCCTGGCGCGTTCGTCTCCGGTTACGGAGCGAAGCCGCACAAGGAGATGCTGCGCTCACAGGCCGCCATCCAGCAGCTTCCCGATCTGATGAAGAAATTCCGCGAGATGGAGCGACGCCTCAAGGCGCTGGAGGCGCAGGCGGGCGGCGACGGCGGGAGCAGCGAGAGCGGCGTTTCCGGCGAAGAAGAGCCGGGCGAGGGCGCGTGAGCGCGGACGATTCGCGAACCCGGTCCGGAAGGACGCTGAAGGCCAGCACGGATTCGATCGAGGGCGTCGGCATTCATACCGGCGTCCTCGCGCGCGTCACGCTGCACGCGGCGGAGCCGGGCTCGGGCGTCGTCTTCGTGTCCGCGGGGCGCCGGATTCCGGCACGCGCCGCGCGCGTCTCCGACACGTCCCGCTGCACGGTCCTGGCGAGTGAATCGGGCGGCGTTACCGTCTCCACGGTGGAGCACCTCCTTTCCGCCCTCGTCGGCCTCGGCATCACGGACGCCCTCGTCGCCGTAGACGGGCCGGAACTGCCCATCGGCGACGGCAGCGCGGCCCTTTGGGTCGATGCGGTGCGCTCCGCGGGTACCACGGACACCGGGGAGCCGGTCGTCGCGGTAGCCCTTCCGGAGCCGCTGTTGGTGACCGGGAGGGGAGGGGCATTCGTCGCCGCCTATCCGTCCGACGTGCTGCGCCTTACCGTCGCCATCTCGTTCGAGCACCCGCTGGTGGGGACGCAGGTCGCGCGCTTCGACGCCTCCCGGGACGACTACGGGTCGGCGGTCGCTCCGGCGCGCACCTTCGGCTTCCTTGAGGAGGTGGAGGCGCTGCGCGCCGCGGGACTCGCGCGCGGCGGCTCGCTCGACAACGCCGTGATCGTGTACCCGGACCGCTACTCCGCGCCGCTGCGCTTCGGGGACGAACTGGCACGGCACAAGCTGCTCGACCTGCTGGGCGACCTGAGCCTGGGGACCGGCGGGGCGCCGCTTCCCACGATGGACGTCGTGGCCGTAAAACCCAGTCACCGTCTGAATACCGAACTTGCCGCCCGGCTGGCTGAGGGCGTGGGCGCGTCTGGTACAATGGCGTAGCGAGCGTGGCAGCGCATTTCTGCGCCGCCACCGAAACGGACCGAGGTTCAGTATTGGAAATCTCTGCCAAAGAACTGCTGCGCATCCTGCCGCACCGTTACCCCTTTCTTCTGATCGACAAAATCCTCGAAGTTGAGCCGGGCGTCCGCGTCGTCGGCCTGAAGAACGTCACCATAAACGAGCCGTTCTTCGTCGGCCACTTCCCCGACCACCCCATCATGCCGGGCGTGCTGCTCGTCGAGATGATGGCGCAGGCGGGGGGGGTGATGATGCTGACGCTGGACGAGCACCGGGGGAAACTCGCCTACCTGGCGGGCGTCGAGAAGGCCCGATTCCGAAAACCGGTACTGCCGGGTGACACCGTCACGGCCGAGGTGACGATGCTGCGCACCCGCAGCAGCGTCGGCTGGGTCAAGGCGGAGGCCCGCGTGGACGGCAAGGTCGTGTGCGAAGCCGAGATGTCGTTTGCGCTCGTGGAGCGAAACCCCGCGGACGCGGAAGGCCATTAGTTAAGGAGCGACAGGGAGTGAGCATTCATCCCACCGCAGTCATCGACCCTTCCGCCGAACTGGGAAACAACGTCAGCGTCGGAGTCTATTCGGTCATCGGCCCCAACTGCTCGGTCGGAGACAACACCGTCATCGGCCCGCACGTCGTGCTCGAAGAGCACACCCACATCGGCAAGGACTGCCAGGTGCGCGCGGGCGCGGTGCTGGGCGGCCCCCCGCAGGACCACAAGTTCAAGGGGGAGCGAAGCTACGTCCGCATCGGCGACCGGAACCTCATCCGCGAGTTCGTCTCGATGCACCGGGCGACGGGCGAGGAGCAGGCCACGGTCATCGGCACCGACAACATGATCATGGCCTACGTCCACATCGGCCACAACTGCGTCATCGGCAACCACACCATGATCTCGTCGTACGCCGGGCTCTCCGGGCACATCGTCGTCGAGGACGGCGTGGTCATGGGCGGCCTGGTGGGCATTCACCAGTTCGTCCGCGTCGGCACGCTCGCCATGCTCGGCGGCTACAGCAAGGTCGTGCAGGACGTGCCGCCGTTCATGCTGGCCGACGGCCGTCCGGCGGACGTCCTGGAGCTGAACGTGCGCGGCCTGCGCCGTGCCGGGATCAAGCCGGGGGTGCGCGCCCAGCTCCGCCACGCGTACAAGCTCCTCTACCGCTCCAACCTCAACCTCTCCCAGGCGCTGGAGGCGATCGAGGAGGAGGTGGAGCCGAGCGACGAGATCAACTACCTGGTCGAGTTCCTCAAAAGCATCAGCCTCGGGCAGCAGGGGCGTCAGCTCGACCGGCCGCGGCGCTGAGGCGGCGCGGCGCGGCGCGACGCCCCGCGCCGGGCGCGCTCGCTGGTGTCCGCCGCTGGGGTGATCGAACGAACGAGGTCCGTATCCGTCGTGAACGTCGCCATATTCACGGGTGAAGCGTCGGGTGACAGGGTCGGGGCTCAGCTGGTGCAGGAGATGCGCCGCCTGCGCCCCGACTGGGGCTTCTGGGGCACTGGCGGGAAGTACCTGCGCGAGGCGGGCGTTGACCTGTTCCTCGACACGAGCCGCTGGGGCGTCGTCGGCATCGCGCAGGGGCTCGCGCTGGTGCCCCGGGCCGTCCGCGCGCTGAACGCCATCGAGCGCGAGCTGGAGCGCCGCAAGCCCGACCTCGTCGTCTGCATCGACGCCGGCGCGTTCAACGTCGGTTTCGGCCCAATCCGCGGCGTCGCCCGCCGCGCGCGGGTTTGCCTTCCCCGCACCCCCGTCTTCTACTACTTCCCGCCCGGGTCGTGGCGGCGCAAGCTGTCGCGCACGGACCTCGCCGAGCTCGCCGACGCGGTCGCCACCCCGTTCCCCTGGTCCGAGACGGAGCTGCGCCGCCTGGGCGTAGACGCCACGTTCGTTGGGCACCCGCTGCTGGACCTGGTAAAGCCGACGCTCCCGGCGGACGAGTTCGCGAAGCGGCACGGGATCGACCGCGAACACCCCGTCGTCGGCATCCTGCCCGGAAGCCGCGCCGCCGAGATCGCGGAGATCCTGCCCGTGCAGATCGCCGCCGCGGAGGTCGTCCACCGCCGCGTTCCCGGCGTCCACTTCGTCCTCGCCCTGGCCCCCACCGTGGACCGCGCCCGGGTGGAGGGGCTTCTCCAGGCGCACCGCGACGCCGAGGCGGCACGCCTGCGCCAGGAGGCCCAGCGGCAGACTGAGGAACTGCGGCAGCGCGACCACGATGGGGACGCCGCCCCCATCGGCGTCCCGGCCGTCGTCGAGGGGCAGCCGCTCTCGCCGGACGAGCTGGCGCGGCGGCAGAAGGAGTGGATACGGCGCGCCGCCGAGATGCCGCGCCGCCCGCACGGCCCGCTGCCCGTCACGATCATCGAGGACGCCGCCTACGACGTGATGGCCGCGTCGGACGTGCTCCTGGTCGCCTCCGGGACTGCGACGCTGGAGGCGGCGATCCTCGGAAAGCCGATGGTCATCGTCTACCGGATCGGCGTCAACCCGGTCAGCCGGCTCCAGTACGCGCTCGTCAAGAACAAGATGCCCCGGTTCATCGGCCTCCCGAACCTGCTGGCGGACCGCGAGATCGTCCCGGAGCGGGTGCAGGACGCCGCCACGCCGGAGGCCCTCGCCGAGCCGATCATAGACTACCTGCTGGAGCCGGAGCGGATGCTCCAGGCGCGCAAGGAACTCCAGGCCGTGGTCGGACTGCTCGGCGAAACGGGCGGCGCGGTCCGGGCGGCGGCGCAGGCCGTGGGACTGGCGGAGCGCGGCCCGCGCGCCGCGCCGCGGCCCTCGCAGCAAACACCGGGAACGAACGCCGGGGGCGGGCGGTAGCAATACGCAGTGACAGTCGCAGTCAAAGAGTTGCAAAAGCCCGAGGAACCGGGCGCGACGCCGCCGCCTGGGGTGGCGCGGCCGGACCCGACGCCGCGGGAGCCGCGGGCGGAAGACAGGGATGCCGACGGCCACCTTTCGCGGGCCGAGGTGCGCCGCCGCCTGCTGGCCTACCTGAAGCCGTTCAGGACCAGGCTGGGCCTCGGACTGCTCTGCGGTACCTTCGTCGGCCTCCTGGAAGTCGGCATCGCCGAACAGCTCGCCGAGTTCATCAAGGGGCTCTCCACCGGAAACGCGTCCCTGCTCGGGGTCGTGTGCCTGACCGTGATCGGCCTGTACGCCGTGATGGGCGGCCTCAAGTACACGCAGAGCGTACTGCTGGCGACGGTGGCGCAGTACGTCGGCCTCGCGATGCGGCGCGACGTTTACGCGCACCTCCAGCGCATGGGCCTCGCCTACTTCCACAAGCGGCGCACCGGGGCGCTGATGTCGGCGCTGACGAGCGACGTCCCCAAGATGCAGAACGCGGCGATGATGGTCAAGGACGTCATCGCCACCCCGATCCAGGCACTCATCTTCCTCGTGGCCCTCTTCCGCGCCTCCTGGATCCTGACGCTGTTCGTGCTGATGGTCGTGCCGGTAATGGCGGTCATCATCCAGCGACTCACGCGCCGCCTGCGCAGCATCTCCACGGAGACGCAGAACCGGCTCGCCGACGTTTCGGCGCTCATGGAGGAGTCCCTGTCCGCGCCGCGCGTCGTGCGCGCCTTCACCGCCGAGGGGCACGAGCTGGAGAAGTTCGAGCAGGCGAGCGAGCGCGCCATCCAGAGTCAGCTCAAGGCGGTGCGCCGCTCCGCGCGCCTGGGGCCGGTCGTGGATCTCATCGGCGCGGTCGGCGTCGCGGGCGCGCTCTACGTGGGCGGGACGCTCGTCCTGCGCGGCGACATGGGCTCGGACGGCCCCGGCGGCCTCATCGCCTACCTGCTCATCGTCTCCAAACTCGCCAACTCGGTCAACTCCGTCGGCAGCCTGAAGACCGGCTTCGAGGACATGATGGGCGCGGCGGACCGCATCTTCAGTGACGTGCTGGAGGTGGTGCCGGAGGTCCGCGACGCGCCCGGGGCGAAGACGCTCCCGCCGGTGGAGGGGCGCATCGAACTGCGCGACGTCTGGTTCTCCTACGAGCCGGGCAAGGATGTTCTCTCGGGCGTCGACCTTACCGTGGAACCCGGGCAGGTGGTCGCCTTCGTCGGAGAGACGGGCGCGGGCAAGTCCACGCTCGCCGACCTGATCCCGCGCTTCTACGACCCCACCGCGGGCGAGGTGCGGGTGGACGGCTACGACCTGCGGACCGTTACGCTGGAGTCGCTGCGCGGCCAGATCGGCATCGTCCCGCAGGACCCCCAGTTGTTCTCCGGCACCATCCGCGACAACATCGCCTACGGCAGGCGAGACGCGACGCTCGACGAGGTGCGCGCGGCGGCGCGGGCGGCGAATATCGCCGACTTCGTCGAGGCGCAGCCGGACGGATACGAGACCTGGGTGGGGGAGCGGGGGACCACGCTCTCGGGCGGGCAGCGGCAGCGCATCGCCATCGCCCGCGCGCTGCTCGCCGACCCGCGCATCCTGATCCTGGATGAGGCGACGAGCGCCCTGGACGCCGCGACCGAGGCGCTGGTCCAGGAGGCTCTGGAGAAGTTGATGCGGGGCCGCACGACGCTCATCATCGCGCACCGCCTGTCCACCATCGTCAACGCCGATAAGATCGTGGTGTTGCGGCCCGGCGGGCGCATCGCCGAGATGGGCACGCACGCGGAGCTTCTCGCCCGCCCGAACGGCCTCTACGCCGCCCTGTACGAGACCCAGCAGCGCCGCGCGGACGCGGCGCAACCGGTGCAGTAGGTGGCATGATGGTCGTCTACTTCGCCCTGCGCTCTGCGAGGCCCGTGGTCCTGGCGGGGAGTGCCGCGCACCCTGGCCGGGGCCTGTCCATCTGAGATCGCTACCCCTCCCGAAGCCCCTTTCGAGGCCCACCGGGTCACCCTACGGCGACCCGATCACGATCCGCACGGGAGATGGCCTGCGGGCGGCCTGCCGCCGGGTCGAGGCAGGTATCACGGCGGCCGAGCGCAAGGGCGGACGGGCGGTCGGAGGCGGCGGGGAGTGCGCGTCTCTAATCGTCGTCGCGGACGGTCCAGATGCGGCCGGGATTGCGGGTCCCGCTCACCAGGTTGGTGAACTTCGCGTGGCCGTCCATGAACATGACGTTCATCGCCGAGGTCTGGTCCACCGCGCCCGTGCCCATGTGCCGCCGCCCGTCCACCTGCCCGTCAAGGCTGGCGAAGTCCCAGGCAGAGTTCCCGCCGCTCAGCGACCAGGGCGAGGAACCGCGCCCTTCGGAGATGCCGACCGTCGTCGCCGGGGCGGGAATGGCGGCGAAGTTGCCGTTCGGCATTACGGTCTCGCCGCTGCGGACAACGGTCCAGAACGGGCCGCCGTGCGCGTCCCGGTTGTTCGGCGGCGCGAAGAAACTGTTGACCCCGTAGTTGTAGTTCGTGTCCGCGGGCAGCGCGGCGCCGGTAGTACAGTCGTTGTTCACGCCCGCGCCGGTGCCGCCCCGATCGCGCCGGAAGCGCGGCGGGTTAAGCGCCGTGTTCTGGACCATGCGCGGGGTCGCCGAAGGACAGTCGAAAACCTGGGCGTTCTTGACGTAGGGATACACCAGGTCTGCCCACCCGTACGAATCGGGCGTGCCGCAGGTGCCGCTCTCTACCAGGGGCAGGGATTCCTCGTAGTCCTGGGCGTACATCAGGATGGCGGAGCCGATCTGCTTGAGGTTGGAAAGGCAGGCGGTCTGCCGCGCCTTTTCGCGGGCTCGGGCGAAGACAGGGAACAATATGGCCGCCAGGATGGCGATTATTGCTATGACGACGAGCAGTTCGATGAGCGTGAACGCCCGCGTGGGTCTTCGGTCTCCGAGGCTTACAGGAAGCGCGTTCATCTTGGTTCCCTTCGTTGGTCGCTGCGGCGCGTCGATGGCGCCGTCCCGGCGTGTTACCTTAAAGCTACGCCGCCGCCCTGGGGGGCGCGACGCTGGCGCGAGCCGTCACAGTGCCCTGCAGGGCGACCCGGCGCGGCCCGGAGGAATCCCCTTCGACCCTCTCGAAGAGGAGCGACACGACCGCCTCCGCGATCTCGTCCACCGGGTGACGCGCGGAGGACAGGGGGACCGCGCAGTACGCCGCGGCGCGTGAGTCGTCGTGTCCGACAACGCTGACGTCCCCCGGCACGTTCAGACCCGCGTTCCGCACCTGATTGATAAAGGCAGAAGCGACGGCGTCGTTGACGATGCACAGTGCGGTCGGACGGTCGCCTGCGGGCAGGGCGAGAAACCGTTCGGCGAGTCGGGCTCCCGCGGCTTCGTACCCCCGCTCGAAAAACGTCCAGTCGGGCCTGTACTCTGCCCCGGACTCTCGGAGCGCTCTCCGGAAGCCGTTCAGGCGCGGATTGACCGGCGTTGGGTCGCCGTGGAAGCAGAAGCCGATTTCCCGGTGCCCGTGCTCCTGAAGATGGCACGTCGCCCGGTACGTGTTATCTTCCCGGTCAAACAGGACCTGGTCGCACTCCAGGGGGACCGCGTAGTCGTAGCACAGGAGTGTCCCCCCCTCGTCCCGGTAGCGGTTTAACTCTGCCACGGTTTCCGGCCGGAGTTCGGATTCGATGTTGCAGAGCAGGGCGCGGGGTCGCTGGCGGCGGATAGTGCTTACCAGCGCGGTAGGGTCGGAACTGTCTCCCTTGCCGGGGATTCCGTAAACATAAACCGGCACGTCGTAACCCCGGCGCGCGATCTCGGCCTGGATGTGCTGCAGCTTCTGGGTACGCACCCCGAGGTCGAGACCGGAGAGGAGGATGGGGATGGTAGTGAGGCAGCCGCCGCGCGACCAGTTCTGGGCCAGCACGTTAGCCTCGTAGCCGAGGCGCTCGGCGGCTTCGCGGACGAGGCGTCGCGTGTCCGGGGCGATGCACTCCCGGCCGTTCAGGGCGAGCGAGGCGGTCGCCTTGGAGATGCCCGCCGCCCGCGCGACATCCTCCAGCGTCACGCGCCGCCGGCTCGCTTTCCTGCTCGAAAGGTCTGTCTGCGTCATTGCATAAGGACTCCGACTTAAACCAGTTTAAGTCACTCACGTACAACACTTAAACTGGTTTAAGTCGGAGTGTACCACCGGTTTTCGTCCGGCGTCAAGCGAAGCGACAGGGACAAGGAACAAACCTCACGGCGGCCAGGGGAGGAGGTGCAGGAGACGGAGGACCCACCAGAGGAGCAGGAGAGAGACGAACCCAGCCGCCGCCCACTCGTATGCGTTCGGGCGCAGGCGCTTCTCCGCGCCGGTCAGGCGCAGAACGGATATCGCCACCAGGCCGCCGAACAGCAGCAGCCCGAGGGGATGGAAATGGAGGGCGTCGGAGAAGCGCAAATGGCAGCAGCAGACGACGGCGCGCGTGAGGCCGCAGCCGGGGCAGGGGATGCCGGTCAGCGCGCGGAACCCGCACAGGTTCGGAAGGCCGAGCAGGGAGGACCCGCCCGCCGACGGAAGCGGTACGAGCGCGCCCACAATCAGCGCGACGGGGGCGACGCCGAGACGCCGCCCCCAGCGCCGGAATCGGTCAGTACGCGCCGCCCGCGCTGCTGCTGCGGACACGGGCACGCTCCCACACCTGATTCAGGTGCGCCTGCTGGATCGGCTGGACGATCAGGCCGAGGCCGTAGATGGGTCCGACGCCGAGGATGTTGATGATGAGGTAGAGGACGCTGTTGTCCTGCGGCGGAATGCCGACCTGCTCCTGCATGCGCGCGATCTGCTTCGCGGTCTTCCAGTCCCAATAGAACAGGTAAAGCCCGCCCGTCAGAATGGTCAGGATCAGCTCCACGATCGGCGGAATGTCCGGCTCCTGGAGGTAGTCCTGGATCTCGCGGGACGTGACGTACACCCAGTAGTAGTAGTACAGGCTGCAGGTGATGAGCGTCAGCAGGAGTACCATCACCGGCCCGCGCTTTTTCCCGATCCGCATTGTGTTTCGTGTCTCCGGGAGGTACGGCCCGCGTGCCCGCCCCGATTGGCCGCGCCGCGTGCGTCCTCCGCTAGGTTCGACCCTCAACGTCCTGCGGAGGTTGCAAGCACGCGACCCCGCTTCCCTAGCGGACCTCCGCGCCGGAGGGGATGTCCTTGTCGGGGTGCAGGAGGACGGCACGACCCTCGGCGTCGGTCGCGGCGAGGAGCATGCCCTGCGACTCCACGCCACGCATCTTGCGCGGGAGGAGGTTAACCACGACCACGATCTTGCGGCCGACGATCTCCTCGGGCTGGTAGGCGTCCGCGATGCCGGAGACGATCTGCCGCTCCTCGTCGCCGATCTTGAGCTGGAGGCGCAGGAGCTTGTTCGCGCCCTCGATCCGCTCGGCCGCGACGATCTCGGCGACGCGCAGCTTGACCTTGAGGAAGTCGTCAATGGTGATGGTGTCGCTGACAGGCGCGGTTTCGGCGGCGGCAGTGGCAACGGGAGTTTCGCTCACGTCCTTTTTCTCTTTCTTAAGGGCGGCCTGCTGCGCGTTCTGCTGCTTCTGGGCCGCCTGTTTTTTCGTGTCGATGCGCGGGAAGAGCGGGGTCGGCTCGCCGGTGGGCGTGCCCGGCTTCAGGTAGCCGAACTGCTTCGCCGCCTCCCAGGAGCCGTCCGCCGCGAAGTCGGTCAGCCCGAGCTGGCGGGCCATCTCGCGGGTCGCGTGCGGGAGCGCCGGCGAGGCCATCAGCGCGGCGAGGCGCACCCCCTCCAGCGCGTTATAAACCGCGTCCTCGACCCCGGCGGTGTCGCCGCTCTTGGCGAGCAGCCAGGGGGCCTTCTCCTGTAGGTAGTTATTCACGGCGCTGATGAGTGTCCAGGCGCTCTGGAGGGCCGCGCCCCAGTCGAACCTCTCCAGCGCGGCCTCGTAGCCCGCCACCGCGGACTCCGCCGACGCCCGGAGCCCCGGATCGAGGGCGCGCGCCGCGGGGACCGTCCCGCCGTAGTAGGTGGCGCGCAGGACGCGGTTGAGGACGTTGCCCAGGTCGTTCGCGAGGTCCGCGTTGAAGCGCGTGACCAGCATCTCGAACGAGTAGTCCGAGTCGTCGGTCCAGCGGATGTCGCGCAGGATGTAGTAGCGCAGGGCGTCGACGCAGATCGCCTCGTCCGCGCCGGAAAGCTCGCGTAGCCGGGCGACTTCGTCCTCGGGGAGGGGAATGTTGCCCTTGCTCTTGGCCCCCTTCTCGCCCGCGATCAGCCACCAGCCGTGCCCGACGACGTGGCGCGGCACGGGCAGGCCAAGCGCCATCAGCATGGCGGGCCAGAGGGTGGCGTGGAAGCGGGTGTAGATCTCCTTGGCCATCAGGTGAACGTCGGCGGGCCAGAGCGTCTCCCAGCCCGCGTCCGGCCAGCCCGACGCCGTCAGGTAGTTGATCAGGGCGTCGAACCAGACGTAGATGACCTTCTTGCCCTCCTCGCCGGGGACGGGGATGCCCCAGCCGGAGCGGTTCTGCGTGATCGCGATGTCGCGCAGCCCCTGGTCGATGAAGGCGAGGACCTCGTTGCGGCGCGTCTCGGGCAGGAGGAAGGTCGGGTTGTCGAGGATGTGCTTCTTCAGCCGGTCGCCGTAGGCCGAGAGGCGGAAAAAGTAGGTCTCCTCCTGAACGCGCTCAACCTTCGCGCCGGTCTCCTTCGCGGTCTGCGTCGCCTCGTCCACGTCCGTGTCGCGGAAGAAGGTCTCGTCGGCGACGGAGTACCACCCCTCGTACGTCCCGGCGTAGACGTCGCCGTTCTCCTTCAGGCGGCGGAAGACCTCCTGGACGACGAACCGGTGCCGGTCGCCGGTCGTGCGGAAGAAGACGTCGTAGTCGCACCCGAGGTACTTCCACGTCTGCATGAACTTCCCGGCCAGTTCGTCCACGAACGCCTGCGGCTCCCGGCCCGCCTTCGCGGCGGCGTCCGTGACCTTGCGCGCGTTCTCGTCCGTCCCGGTCAGGAAGTACGCGTCCTCGCCGCGCAGGCGGTGGTAGCGCTTGGTGGCGTCGGCCAGGATCGTGGTCGTCGCGGTGCCGACGTGCGGCAGGCCGTTCACGTAGTAGATCGGCGTCGTGATGTAGTAGCGTTTGGCGTTTTCGGGCATGGTGGCTGGGGGCGTACGGGAAAGGGGCGGCGATACGGGTTCGGGCTGACCGCACGGGTCAGCGGCGCGGGATCCCTCAGCCGCCGCCGGGCGCGAACGTCCGGCAGCAGGCCGAGCCCATCGCGGCGCTCGTCGCGCAGGCGTCCGCAGCCGACGCCGCGCCTCTGGCCGGGGCGGCGAAGACGGAGAGCAGGCGCATCGTCTCCTGCCCGCGGCAGGAAGGGCACGGAGTAGGCGCGTCCGCCTGCGACATGGGGCGCAGCGCTTCGAACTGGTTCTCGCACGTCTTGCAGCGGTACTCGTAAACCGGCAACGGGGTACTCTCCTCGCCGCGGCGACGGAACGCCGGGAGATTTCGCTGTCATTGTATCGCGCCCGGCTGCCCCGCCGAAAAAAGAACGCCCCCGGAGTTGCCGCTCCGAAGGCGTGGGTCACGGGACCAGGAGTGTCTCTGTCTCTCTGTCTCTCAAACAGTGGGTGGGACCGCCGCAAACAGCCGGAGTGACCGGCGCGGGTGCGTCGGGATGGGGGCCGGAGTGATCTCCGTGGCTCTCTCCGTGTGCGTCGATTCCGCTCTGCTAATTGGACGTTCAGGAGGGCAATTCCGTTACGCGCCATTTGCAGTTTAATTTCGATTGCTGTGTGCGGCGTCGGCGGCGCGGCACCCGGGGGAGGACCCCGCCCGAACTCGGTCGAACTGTCTGGGTGGAATTTTCTCGCGTTCAAGGGAGGTTGGTGGATGATCCGTACTCCGGGGCGTAAGCCCCTGCCGGGCGGCGCGGTGCCGCTGGAATGGGCCGCGAACCGTGCGCTCTTCTCGTCGCGCACGCAAGACGGCGCGATCGCCGTTCCCAGGAGCAAGTGGCGCTCGCTCTTCGACGGCAGCTCGCTCAAGGGCTGGGTCGTGCAGGACAAGAACGACCTCTGGGTCGTGGAGGGCGGCACGCTCCACTGCAAGGGCGGCGGCGGGGGTTACCTGCGCACCGAGCAGCAGTTCGAGGACTTCGCCTTCGCCTGCGAGGCGAAGATCGACAAGGGCGTGAACTCCGGGATCTTCGTGCGCTGGTCGGACCCGAAGGACGCGGTCAACACCGGCATCGAGGTGCAGGTGATCGACTCCGCGGGTAAGACCACCCTGGACAAGCACGACTCGGGGGCGCTGTACGACCTGGTCGCGCCGACGGCGAACACGATGAAGCCCGCGGGAGAATGGAACCGGTACGTCATCACCTGCGTCGGGCCGTTCGTGACGGCACGCCTGAACGGCGCGGTCGTGGCGGACATGAACCTGGACGACTACCCGGAGGCGGGCAAGAGCCCGGACGGCACGACGAACAAGTTCAAGTACGCGATGGCGGCCCTGCCGCGCAAGGGCTACATCGGCCTGCAGAACCACGGCGGGAAGATCTGGTTCCGGAACCTGATGGTGCTCCCGCTGTAACGTACGGTGAGTACTCACACGGGAGGATTGACTGACACCATGACGACGACATTTTCCGCGCCGGACATCGAATGCGGCGGCTGCGCGAACGCGATCAAGAAGGCGCTCGGACGCGTGGACGGCGTCTCCGACATCGCGGTGGACGTGGACCGGAAGCTGGTGACCGTGGTCGGCGACGCGCCCGCGGACACGGTCCTGGCGACGCTCGACAAGGCGGGCTTCCCCGCCACCGTCACCGCGCCCGCGGCTTAAGTAGCGAATACGGACTAGCGGGCGAGCCCCGCAGGCAAGAGGGGCGCGGCAAGCGGCGCCCCTCTTGCCTATCCGGCACGCGTGACGCCTACTTGCGCGCGCGCTCGCCGCGCAGGACGATGCGCTCGGCGCTGCGACTGATCAGGCGCGTCCCGACGAACTCCCTGCCGGTTAGCGGGTTCACGAGCACCGTGAACAGGCCGAGGCGGTTCCCCGCCACGACGTCGGTGAAAAGCTGATCGCCCACCATGGCGGTGTCTTCCGGCGACGACGAGAGCAGCGTCAGCGCGCGGCGGAGCCCCCCCGTACCGGGCTTGCCCGCGTTCCCCGGCACGCACTCGATCCCGAGGTGATACGCCAGCCGCTTCAGGCGCGAAAAGTTGCGCGTGTTCGAGGCGATGCAGACGCTAATCCCTCTCTCCCGAAGCCCAAGCAGCCACGCCCCGACCTCCTCGGTCACCTCCTCGCTGTGCCAGGCGACGATCGTGTTATCGAGGTCGGTGATGACAGCCCGGATTCCCCGGCCGGCGAGAAGCGCCGGGGAGGCGTCCGAGACGTGCCGGACGATCAGGTCGGGGGTCAGCAGGCGGTTCAGTCGGAGCAGCGGCATCGGGTCGGCCTCAGCGGGCGGCGGGCGCGGCCGGGCGAACGGCCCGGCGGCGCGGCGCGCGGCGGCGCACGGGGCGACGCTGAGGGGCGGGCGAGACGCCCGCCGGACCGGCGGGACCGGCGGCGGGCGCGCCGACTGCCGCCACCGGGGCGCCGCTGCGGACGAGGGCGATGTTCCGGTTATGTTCGGCGAGCGTCATTCCGAAGATGTGCGACCCGTCCGGGCGGGCGACATAGTAGAGGTATGGCTGCGAGCGGTCCGGAGTGAGCGCGGCGTCGAGCGACGCGATGCCCGGGTTGCAGATCGGCCCGGCGGGCAGGCCGCGCACCCTGTAGGTGTTGTAGGGCGAGTTGATCGCCAGGTCTCGGTAGAGCAGCCGCTCCTTGTGCCCCTCTCCCTGGAGGAGGTAGGCGTAGAGCACGGTCGCGTCGATCTGGAGCGGCATGTTCTGCGCGAGCCGGTTGTAGATAACGCCCGCGATAGGGGCGCGGTCCTTCGCCACCCGCGCCTCGCGCTCTACCATCGAGGCGATGATCACGATCTCCCGCAGCGTGCGCCCGCTCTTCTTAAGGAGGTCGGCCCGCTTCTTGGCGACCTGCTCGTCGAACTGCGTCAGCATCCGCTGCGCGACCGTCTCGGCGTCCGAGCCTACCGGGAAGCGGTACGTGTCCGGAAAGAGGTAGCCCTCAAGATTCGCGGGCGGGGGAAAAGACGCCTTAAGCTTCGCGCCCTCTTTCTGCACGAGGTAGAGGAAAGCGTCCGCGTCGCCCAGTCCGTTCTCCTCGAGGCGGCGCGCGATCTGCGCGAGCGTGTAGCCCTCGGGGATGGTCACCTTGACAGTCAGGATGTCGCCCTTCGCCAGCCGGTCGAGGATCTGGGAGGGCGTTTCCGAGGGCTTCACCTCGTAGGTGCCCGGCTGCACTGACCGGCCCCGCGCGATGTAGGTGAACGCCTTCGCGGAGCGGATAAGCTTGCGCTTTTCCAGGTCCTCGGCGATCGTGCCGATGGCGGCGCCCTTCGGCACATTGACGCGGGCGGGATCGCCCGGTCCCACCGCCTGCTGGGACTGCTTCCACCACGAGGAGGCGAGGAGGGCGGCGACGCCCCCGGCGGCGAACACGAGGAAAAAGAGGACTCCGGCGATTCGTTTACCGGTCACGTTGCTGACTGTCCTTCCGGGGCGGCGGCTTCGTCGGTCACGGCCGCCGGGGCTGATTGCTGTTGCGCCGCGGCTCTGGTCTTCTCCTCCTGCCGGTGGCGCAGGAACGCTTCCAGGAGATGGACCGCGGCCATCTGGTCGATGACCTCGCGGCGGCGTCGGCGCGAGACGTCGGCCTCGATCAGTTCGGCTTCCGCGTCGGCCGTGGTGAGGAATTCATCGTGCATAGATATCGGGAGGCGGGTGTGCTTCGCCAGGGAGCGGGCGAACTGCGCGGCCGCCTCCGCCGAGGGGCCGCGCGACCCGTCGGCGTTTAGCGGCAGACCGACGACGAGACCCTCCGCCCCTTCCTTCTGGGCGAGGCGGGCGATCTCGGCGAGGTCGTGGCGCAGGGAGCGGGAGCGGGTCAGGGTGCGCAGCGGGTAGGCGCCGAACTCCAGTTCGTCGCAGACCGCCAGCCCGATCCGCCGGGTCCCGTAGTCGATGGCGAGAAATCGCATGGTTTATTCGTGTAGTAAGCGGCAGCACCCACCCCCGGCCTTCGGCCACTCCCTCCCTCGCAAGCGAAGGAGAGGGATCAGGGCAGTCGGCTGCTGAC